>JBCCLX010000032.1:0-18341 GCA_039026635.1 Pseudomonadota bacterium | reverse complement strand
CTGACACGCCCACAGGTCGCGCCCCTGCGCGCGAGGAGCCCCGATTTTGAGCGATAACGACGACCAGAACGGCGACGGGACCCTGCCGCCCGACGATACCGAGACGACAGCGCCGATGCCTCATGACGGCCCGACCATCACGGTCGAGGACGAGATGAAGCGCAGCTATATCGAATACGCCATGAGCGTGATCGTCAGCCGCGCGCTGCCGGATCTGCGCGATGGGCTGAAGCCGGTGCACCGGCGGATCCTCTACGCGATGCACGAGGCGGGCTACACGCACGACAAGCCTTATCGGAAGGCCGCACGCATCGTCGGTGACGTGATCGGTAAGTATCACCCCCATGGCGACAGCGCGGTCTATGACGCGTTGGTGCGCATGGCGCAGGACTTTTCCATGCGCGTGCCGCTGCTCGACGGGCAGGGCAACTTCGGCTCGATGGACGGCGATGCCCCGGCGGCCATGCGGTACACCGAAGTGCGTATGGAGAAGATCGCTCAGGCGCTGCTCGAGGATATCGAGCGCGACACGGTCGATTTTCAGGACAACTACGACGGCCAGGACCAGGAACCCATCGTGCTGCCGGCCCGGTTCCCGAACCTGCTGGTGAACGGCGCGGGCGGTATCGCCGTCGGCATGGCGACCAATATCCCGCCGCACAATCTGGGCGAGGTGATCGACGCGACCGTCGCGATGATCGACGAGCCGGAGACCGATCTCGAGCGGCTGATGGAGCTGATGCCGGCGCCGGACTTTCCGACGGGTGGGCTGATCCTCGGGCGTGTGGGCACGCGAAAAGCCTACGCCATGGGGCGGGGCAGCGTGCTGGTGCGCGCGCGGATCGATGAGCGGGAAGTGGAAGCCGGCGGCCGGCCGCGCATCGTCGTCACCGAGATCCCCTATCAGGTCAACAAATCGAGCCTGGTCGAAAAGATCGCCGAGCTCGCCAAGGAAAAGCGCATCGAGGGGCTCGCCCATATCCAGGACGAGAGCGACCGTTTTGGCGTGCGCGTGGTGATCGACCTCAAGCGCGATGCGACCCGCGATGTGGTGCTGAACCAGCTCTACCGCTTCACCCAGCTGCAGACGACTTTTGGCTGCAACATGCTGGCGCTGAATGGCGGCAAGCCGGAGCAGTTCGATCTTGTCAGCTTCCTCAAGGCCTTCATCGCCTTCCGCGAGGAGGTGGTGGCGCGGCGCACGGCGCATCTCTTGATGAAGGCACGGGAGCGGGCGCATCTGTTGTCTGGCCTCGCCGTTGCGGTCTCGAACGTCGACGAAGTGGTGGCAACGATCCGCAGCTCCGCCGATCCGGCGACAGCGCGCGAGCGCCTGAAGGAGCGCCGCTGGCCGGCGGAGGATATCGCGGACTACATCCGGCTCGTCGACGATCCCAACCACACGCTGAACGAGGATGGGACCTACAACCTCTCCGACCCCCAGGCCCGCGCGATCCTGGATCTGCGCCTTCAGCGGCTGACGGCCATGGGGGTGAAGGAGATTGGGGACGAGCTGGCGGAGCTGGCCGAGAAGATCACCGACTACCTCGACATCCTGCGCTCGCGCGAGCGGATCATGGCGATCATCCGCGAGGAATTGATGGCGGTGCGGGAGGCCTTCGTCACCCCCCGCCGCACTGAGATCGTAGAATGGGAAGGCGAGCTCGACGACGAGGATCTGATCGAGCGCGAGGACATGGTGGTGACGGTCACCCATGGGGGCTACGTCAAACGCACGCCGCTGTCTGAGTTCCGCGCCCAGGCCCGAGGGGGCAAGGGTCTGGCGGGGATGGCCATGAAGGACGACGACTTCGTCAGCCGCCTTTTTGTGGCCAATACCCACACGCCGCTCCTGTTCTTCACCACTGACGGGATGGTCTACAAGCTCAAGACTTGGCGCCTGCCGCTCGGTGGCCGCAGCGCCCGCGGCAAGGCGCTGGTTAACATCCTGCCGATCGAGAACGGCGTCGGCATTGCCGCGATCATGCCGGTGGATCGGGCGGAGGATGATTGGGACGACCTGCAGATCGTCTTCGCCACCTCGGAGGGGGACGTCCGGCGCAACCAGCTTGGCGACTTCGCCAATGTGATGAAGAACGGCAAGATCGCGATGAAGCTGCCCGAGGGTGTGCGGCTTGTGGGCGCGCAGATCTGCGACGAGAGCCACGACTTCATGCTGATGACCTCGAACGGGCGCGCGATCCGCTTCCCCGTGACGGATGTCCGGGTCTTCAAAGGGCGCGACAGCACAGGCGTGCGCGGCATCAGGCTCGCCGCCGGGGCAGAGGTCGTCAGCATGGCCGTCATCCGGCACTTCGAGGCAACGCCCGAGGAGCGCGTGGCCTATCTCAAGCGCCGCCGCGCCGTTGCGGGCGGAGGGGCAGAGGAGGCAGAGGCCGAGGCGGCGGAGGCCGAAGAGGGCGCTGTGGCCGATATCGCGCTGGCCGAGGGGCGCTATGTCGAGATGTCGGCGGCCGAGGACCTGATCCTGACGATCACCGAGCGCGGGCTCGGCAAACTGTCCTCCAGCCATGACTATCCTGTGCGCGGGCGCGGGGGGCAGGGCGTGGCGGCCATCGACAAGGCGCTGCGTGGCGGGCCGCTCGTCGCCTCCTTCCCCGTGGCCGAGGATGACCAGATCATGCTGGTCACGAACCGTGGGCAGTCGATCCGCTGCCCTGTCTCGGGCATCTCCTTCCGCTCGCGCTCAGCCGGCGGCGTGAAGGTCTTCACCACCGGCGCCGAGGAGATGGTCGTCAGCGTCGCCCTGATTGCCGATCAGGGCGAGGAGGAGGACGACGAGGCGTGATGCGTGCTTAGCCGTGCGTCGCGAGCACATGGCCCGCGAGGTAGAGCGAGCCGCAGATGAGAACACGACCGCCAGCCGGCAGTGCCGAGGCAGCGCGAGCCGCGGCTACGGCAATGTCGGGCGCTGCGGTGGCCTCGAGGCCCGCGGCGGTGAGCCGTTCGGCTAGAACCGCGCTCGGCAGCCCAGCTGCCGCCCTCGGGATCTCCACCGTCTCGGCCCGTTCGGCCACGGTGGCGAGGGGGCGGGCGAAGGCGCCGGCCTCTTTCGTATCGAGCATGCCGACGACGAGGCGCAGGGGCCGGCCATCGTCAAAATGCGCGGCCATGGCGGCGCCAGCTGCCGGGTTGTGCCCACCGTCGAGCCAAAGCTCCACGCCGCTGGGCAGCGCATCGACGAGCGGGCCGCGGGTCAATCTCTGAAGCCGTGCGGGCCATTCGGCCTCTGAAAGTGCCGCGGCTGTGTCGCCAGCGGTCAGAGCGCGAAGCGCCGCCACAGCAGTGCCCGCGTTCTCCACCTGATGGGCGCCGCGAAGCGCTGGGCGGGGCAGCGCGAGGCGCCCCGCCGCATCCTCGAAAATCAGCCAGTCATCCTCCGCGGCGATCCGCCAGTCTCTCCCGGCGATGCTCAGCGGCGCGCCGATCTCGGCTGCGCGCGCCTCGATCACCGCCAGCGCCTCGGGCGCCTGGGGGGAGACGATGCAGCGGATGCCGGGCTTCAAGATGCCGGCCTTCTCAGCGGCGATCTTGCCCAGCGTATCGCCGAGGTACTGCTCATGATCCATGCTCACCGGGGTGATGACCGTCAGCGCAGGCCGGTCCACCACATTCGTCGCGTCCAACCGTCCCCCGAGCCCGACTTCGAGGAGCGTCCAGGCCGCAGGGGTGCGGGCGAAGGCGAGCAGGGCCGCGACGGTCGTGATCTCAAAAAAAGTGATCGGCGCGCCGTCGTTGGCGGTCTCGCACTCCTCGAGTAGGGCTGCGAGCGCAGGCTCGGCAATCAGCGTGCCCGCCAGCCGGATCCGCTCATGAAAGCGGACGAGATGGGGCGAGGTATAGGCATGGACCCGCGCGCCCCCGCCCTCAAGACCCGCGCGCAGCATCGCCGTGACCGAGCCTTTGCCGTTGGTGCCCGCGATGTGGATCACCGGGGGGAGGCGTTGCTCCGGGGCGTCCATGAGCGCCAAGAGGCGATGCATGCGATCGAGCGTCAGATCGATGATCTTCGGATGCAGGCGGAGCAGGCGCTCGAGGATCAGATCGCTGCCGGCCTCGGGCCCAGGGGAGGGGTCTGAGGACGCCGTGGCGCCGCTCATGCCCGTTCCCCCTCGGCCGCACTGGCGCTTTCGGCATCGGCCGCGATCTCTTGGCCGGCTGTGATCGGCGAGCTTTCGGCCGGGTCGCCGGCGGGCGTCTCCAACAGTCCCCGCACCGGGGCGGGGAGGGAGAGCAGCATGCGCAGGAGCGTGCCCAGCTCCGCGCGCTGGTCCTTGCGCGGTACCACCCGGTCGATCATCCCGTGATCGAGCAGATATTCGGCCCGCTGGAAGCCTTCGGGCAGCGTCTCCCGGATCGTCTGCTCGATCACGCGGGGGCCGGCAAAACAGATGAGCGCGCCGGGTTCGGCCAGATGCACATCGCCCAGCATCGCGTAAGAGGCGGTGACCCCCCCGGTCGTCGGGTTGGTCAGGACGACGACATAGGGCAGCCCCGCCTCGCGCAGCTGTGCGACCGCGAGCGTCGTGCGCGGCATCTGCATGAGGCTCAGGATCCCCTCCTGCATCCTCGCCCCGCCGGCGGCGGCGAAGACGATGAAAGGCGCGCGCAGGGCCACCGCTTCCTCGGCCCCTGCGATCAGCGCATTGCCGACCGCCATGCCCATCGAGCCGCCCATGAAGCGGAAATCCTGTGCAGCGGCGACGACATCGAGCCCGAAGATGGCGCCGCGGGCCACCAGCATCGCCTCGCGCTCACCGGTCTTGCGGCGGGCATCGCGCATGCGGTCGCCATACCGCTTCTCGTCGCGAAACCCGAGGGGATCGGCCAGCGGCTTGGGGATCTCGATCTCAGTGAAGGCGCCATGATCGAAGAGCGCGTGGAAACGGGCGCGGGGCGCGATGGCCATGTGATGCCCGCAGTTGCCGCAGACGTTCATCTGAGCAGCAAAGTCGCGGTGAAAGATCATCTGCCCGCAGTTATCGCACTTGTGCCAGAGGTTCTCCGGCATCTCGCGACGCTGAAAGAACGACTTGATCTTGGGCGGGACGTAGTCGGTGATCCAGTTCATGGCGCGCTCCCGAGAAGTTGCGGTGACATAAAGGCACCGGCGGGCTGCGGCAATGGGTCGTGCGCCGGGCTGATGTTCAATGGCCCTGGCGTTCGAGCACGGCCACGGCACTGGCCCCCACGATCAGGATCGTCCCAAAAGCCTCGCGCCAGCCGAAGGGCTCGCCCGCGAAGGCCGCGGCTGTGGCCACGCCAACCACGACATCCGACATCAAGAGCAGCCCTACGCGCCCCGGTGAGAGGAGCGAGGCCGGCCAGATCGTGAGCCAGATGACCGGCACGATATAGGTGCCGGCGAGGAATGCGAGGGGTAGGGCGGCGAGGGTCGTCGCGCTGGCGGGCGCGCTGCCGAGCGTGTCGCCCGCGATCAGAACCGCGCCGAGGGCAACGACGATGCTGCCTGCCACGAAGGCAACGATCTGGTCGTTGATCGCGGGGGTGCGCAGCCGGTAGATCGCGAGCGAGCCGAAAGCCCAGGCGAACCCTGAGGTAAGCGCCAACCAATCGCCGGCGTTGCGGGGCAGGGGTAGGCCGTCTCCCCCGAGGATGGCGACGAGGCCGCCCACACCGCCCAGGAGCGCGATGATGCGAAGGGGTGTCAGCCGCTCGCCAAGAAAGATCAGCCCCAGCGCCGTGCCCCAGATCGGGGTGAGGTAGAAGAGCAGAACCGCACGCACGACCTCGGTGAGGGCGAGCGAGATTCCATAGAAGCTAAAGGCGGCGCCCGTAAGAAGCCCCGAGATCATGAGCGGTAGCCAGAGCCCGGCCAGCCGTCGGGCGCGAAGCAGGATCAGGGGCAGGAGAAGGGTCAGCGCCGCCGAGAACATCGCGATGGTCGGCCAAGCACCGTCGAGGCCCGCTTGTTCCAGCGCGCGGATCGGCACCCACATCACCCCCCAAAGCGCCCCACCCAGCACCAGCGCAGCGCTGGGCAAGAGAGGGGCGTTGCTCGAGGCGGGTTTGATGGGGGCGGCGGGGTCGGTCATTGGGGTGATTTGGTCTCACGCACCCTGGATCTGGCGATCGTAATCCACCGCGTCGAACCAGCCGAGGGAGCGGCGCACCTTGCCGTTCTCGTCAAGGTCCCACTCCTCCCAGCCTGCGGCGACCACGGGGTTGCCGGTCTCCGCATGGTGGCCCTCGAGGGTCCAGAGAAAGATCGCGTGATCGCCCGCATAGCGCACCCCGTCGCAGCGCACGACGAGATCGGGGAAGGCGGCGTAGAAGCCGGCGGCCATCTCAGCGACCGCCGCGCGCCCTTCGATCAGATCGCCGCGGTTGATCGCGATCGAGCCCGTTTCGGCATAGAAGCTGGCGACAGCCTGCGGATCGCCGGCGCTCCAGGCGGCTGCATAATCCGTCGCGATCTGCGTCAGGGTTTCGGGGCTGATGGGCATGGCAGGCGTCCTCGAATCACACACAGGGGATGCTAGAGCATGGAGCGTCGCACCCCGGATACGACATCACCCGGGCTTGCGCCGCGACGGGTGGTGCCGCATCGTGGCGTGGTTAGGACAGGAGAGGTGACCTATGGTAACGCACGGGATTTGGACCTGGTGGCAGGGCGACTGGCACGAGGGGAACGTGGCGGTGCTGGGGGCAGCGGATCACGGGACCTGGCTCGGTTCGGTGGTCTTCGACGGGGCGCGGGTCTTCGAAGGCACGGCGCCCGATCTCGATCTGCACTGTGCCCGCGCCCATGAGAGCGCGCTCCGCATGGGTCTTGAGCCACCGATCTCCGCCGAGGAGATGACGGCGATCGCCCGGGAGGGGATTGCGCGCACGCCGCCGGGCACGCCGCTCTATGTGCGCCCCATGCTCTGGGCTCAGGGCGGTGGGCCAATGATGGTGGCACCGGATCCGGAAACGACGGTGTTCTGCCTCTGCCTCGAAGAGCGTCCGATGCCCGAGGCCAAGGGGGCGGCGCTCACGACCACGCGGTTCCGACGCCCCACCATCGAATGCGCGCCCACGGATGTGAAGGCCGGCTGTCTCTATCCCAACAACGCGCGGATGCTGCGAGAGGCGCGAGCGGCGGGCTTCGACAATGCGATCAGCCAGGATGCGCTGGGCAATGTCGCCGAGACGGCGACCTCCAATATCTTCGCGGTCAGGGATGGTGTGGTGATGACGCCTGTCGCCAACGGCTGCTTTCTCGCCGGGATCACGCGGAACCGTGTGATCGACCTGCTCCGCAGCGATGGGGCCGAGGTACAGGAGACGACGCTCGGCCTCGACGATATCCGCACGGCCGATGAACTCTTCACGACGGGCAATGCAGGGAAGGTGCTGCCGGTCACCCGGTTCGAGGATCGTCACCTGCAGCACGGGCCCGTGGCGCGTCGGGCCCGCGCGCTCTACTGGGACTATGCCCATCAGAGCCCGGCAAGCGCCTGATCAGGCCTCCGCCACTTGCTGGCGGCGGCGGAAGTAGGCGAGACCGGCGAGCGCGCCAGCGAGGAGGAAGGCCGCGGGCGGCAGCGGCACCTCGGCCGAGGCGCGCCACTGCAGCAGCTCGATCGCGCCACTGCCGGCGAAGTTGATTTCGAACGACTGCAGGTTCTGCGTGATCTCCTGGTCGAACACGAAGGTCCGGTAGGCGTTCTCGCCGATGCAGCGATAGTCGTTGCCGCCACCGCCCGAGACGAGGACGGCACCTGGGCAGACTGCATTGGCCTCAGCCTGGCTCGCGGCCTCGAAGGTGCTCTCGGCCAGCGTCGGCGTCGTCCCGTTGGGGCCGGAGCCAGGATCGCCCCAAAACAAGTCCTGCTCGACGAAATCGCCCACGATGGCGCCGCTCGGGGCGCCGGATGCGGAGGTGGTGAAGATCCGGCCGTCGATCTTCGTCGCCGTGAAGATCGGATCCTCTTCGGACACATTCGCGTCGATCAGGATCGCCCGGTCGAAGGTGATGCCGAACTCGTAGCGCGTCAGATCGTACTCAGCGAGGATATCGAAGGTCGTGGCGTCATCGGGGCGCGTGTAGTCGCCGAGGTCGTTGGTCGCGCTGCTGCCGCCACTGCCGGTTTCCTGAGCGATCAGCACCTTGTTGGCGGCAGGCGTACCGAAGGTTTCGCCTGTCCCGAGGTCGGGATCCCCGGGGTTGCCGCCTGTCGGTGTGCTCGTGCAGCTCGGAATGTTGGGATCGGGCGCGCGGTTGCCGTTGGTCGGCGTGAAGCAGGCGCTGTCGAAGAGCACGAGCGGGTTGCTGGAGACCTGGCCGTTGCTGATGGCCGAGAGCGTGACGCCGAAATCCTCTTCGAAGAGTTGATCGAGCCCGTTCACGACCTGGCCGGGGCGGGAGATATCGCCGCCCGTGCGCGGGTCGTTGTCGGCGTCGGGGTTCGGATCGGGGTCGCCGTTGGCAATCTGGTCAGGGGTCAGGCTCGCACCTTCGCCGGCATCCGTCGTCTCGAAGTCGAGCGAGAAGACCGTTCCAGGTGTAACGGGCACCGCATGCGCCGTCCCGGCAAGGAGGAGACCCCCGACCGTGAAAGCGCTGACGAACTTAAACATACCTGACCCCCAGAAGCATCGCAGGGATCATTCATGCCCCGAAGGCTTTGTTTAAAAAAGGGCAAAGATCGGACTTACGTACCAAATTACCGCTGAATGTCCCACGGAAGTGCAGTTTGTATCAAAAAGGCTCGGCTGAAATGAAAGTAAAACAACAAATACGGATAATCGAGATCTTGTGTTCTCCTTAGGCGTGTGTGGCCTAGGCGCCGTGAGTGCCGGCGGAGAGGGAGCGCACGAAGTCTTGAATCGCAGCTGGGGTCTCACCGCGGCCAATGCGTTCCACGATCGCCGAGCCGACGACGACGCCATCGGCAACAGCGGCCATGGCCCGCGCGCCCTCGGGCGTCTTAATCCCGAAGCCGACGCAAACCGGCAGGCCGGAGGCGGCGCGGATGCGGGCAACCTCGGGCGCCACGCGCTCAGCATTGGCTTCCGCCGCCCCGGTGATCCCGGTGATCGAGACGTAATAGACGAAGCCGCCGGTGTTGGCGGTGACGGCAGGCAGGCGAGCATCGTCGGTTGTGGGCGTGGCGAGGCGGATGAACTCGATGCCGGCGGTGCGGGCGGGCAGGCAGAGCTCCTCATCCTCCTCGGGCGGCAGGTCGACGACAATCAGCCCGTCGACGCCGGCCTCCTTTGCCTCGCCGAGGAACCTCGCGACGCCTCGGGCGTAGATCGGGTTGTAGTAGCCCATCAGAACGATGGGGGTGGTGCTGTCGCTCTCGCGAAAGGCGCGGACGGTCGCGAGCGTGCCCTCCAGCGTCATGCCAGCCGCAAGCGCGCGCTGGCCCGCGGCTTGGATCGTGGGCCCATCGGCCATGGGATCGGTGAAAGGCAGGCCCAGCTCGATGATGTCGACACCGGCCTCCGGCAGGCCCTTCATGATCGTGAGCGCGGTCTCGGCATCCGGGTCGCCGGCCATGATGTAGCTGACGAAAGCGGCCCGGCCCTCGGTCTTCAGCCGCTCAAAAGTGTCGTCGATCCGGCTCATGGCGCGCCCCGTCCCGTATCAGTCCCAGATGTTGAAGATCGCCTCGCCGAGGCTCGCGGGCGTCCTAGCGCGCAGTTGCGCCGCTTCGCAAGCGGGCAGGGCCTCGATGAAGGCCGGCTCGGGGGCTGCGCGAAGCAGCGTGCCCGGCAGGTATCGGAAGGGTTTTGGGAGGCCGTCCATCGGCGTCTCGTCTTCCAGATCGGGGAAGCGGGGTTCCGCTGCGTCCCAGGTATCGGGCACGAGCGCTACCAAAGGGCAGTGGTCGTGCATCAGCAGGAAGAAGCCGCCGCCGGGCACGATGTAGCGGGTGAAGACTTCGCCCGGATAGATCCATTCGAGCGCCTTCATCCGCCACCAGGGCCCGCCGAGGGCCGAGATGGCGCCCGCCGCCACTTCCGCCTGCAGGGTGCGGTCGAGCAGCGGCGGCGCTTCGGTCTCGCCATAGCCGGTGATGCCGGGCAGGGCGAGACCGGCCTGCATCAGTCGTCCTTGCGGTAGAACTTCTTGTCGCGGGGTTTGCCGTCCCAGCCGGTCTTGCGAGGCGGACGGTCGTCGCGGTCGCGATCGTTCCAGCCACCGCGATCACCGCCCCGGTCGTTCCTGTCACCACGCTCGCCGCCGCGGTAACCGCCCCGATCGCCCCCACGATCACCACCGCGATCGTTCCAGCCGCCACGGTCACCACCCCGGTCGCCGCGATCACCGCCGCGATCGCCACCACGGTCGTTCCAACCGCCGCGTGGGCCGCCACGGTCGCCGCCGCGATCACCACCGCGGAAGCCGCGATCACTGTCCTCGCGCACTTCCCATTTGTTGAGGAGACGCAGGTCGAAGCGATCGCGCCCCACATGGCCCTCATGGCACCAGACGACGCTCACCGCGTCGTCTTCCACGGCTTCCACGGTCATCCGCATGGAGCCGGATTTCAGGACCACCAGGTCCCCGATTGCGCAGTTATCTGCGGTCAGCTGAGAGGCCATCTCTGGGCCATCCTTTCACATCGAGTACAGCGCCGGCCGGGTCTCCTTCCGGGGGCGCGGAACAGGCGGGCGTCCTTGCCCGTCCGCAGCCCATCATCGGGCCGCGAGAGAGCGGGGGCTATAGGAGATTGAAAGGTCCGCGTCGAGCGAAAACCCGCTTTGCCCTCAGATTTCCGTGCCCAGCGCTTCGGCGACGGTGAAGATGTCCTTATCCCCGCGTCCGCACATGTTCATCACCATCAGGTGCTCTTTGGGCAGTGTCGGCGCGAGCTTCATGACATGGGCGAGCGCGTGGCTGGGCTCGAGCGCGGGGATGATCCCCTCGGTGCGGCAGGAGAGCTGGAAGGCCTCCAGCGCCTCGTCATCGGTCACGCTCACATATTCGACCCGACCCATATCGTGCAGCCAGGAGTGCTCTGGCCCGATGCCCGGATAGTCGAGACCGGCCGAGATCGAATGGCCTTCCAGGATCTGCCCGTCCTCGTCCTGCAGCAGATAGGTCCGGTTGCCATGCAGCACGCCCGGGCGCCCGCCAGTCAGGGAGGCTGCATGCTCCATCCGATCATCCACCCCATGGCCGCCGGCCTCGACGCCGATGATGCGCACCTCACGGTCATCGAGGAACGGGTGGAAGAGGCCGAGCGCGTTGGATCCGCCGCCGATGCAGGCGACGAGACTGTCGGGCAGGCGGCCCTCCATGGCCAGGATCTGGTCCTTGGTCTCCCGCCCGATGATGCTCTGAAAGTCGCGGACCATGGCCGGATAGGGGTGCGGCCCCGCGACGGTGCCGATGCAGTAGAAGGTGTTCTCCACATTGGTGACCCAGTCGCGCAGCGCCTCGTTCATCGCGTCCTTCAGCGTGGCGCGGCCCGAGGTGACGGGCACGACCTTGGCGCCGAGGAGCCGCATGCGGAACACGTTGGGCCGCTGACGCTCGACGTCGGTCGCGCCCATAAAGACGATGCACTCGAGCCCGAATTTCGCGCAGACGGTGGCGGTCGCAACGCCATGCTGTCCCGCGCCGGTCTCGGCAATGATGCGCTTCTTGCCCATACGGCGGGCGAGCAGGATCTGACCGAGCACATTGTTGATCTTATGCGCGCCCGTGTGGTTCAGTTCGTCGCGCTTGAAGTAGATCTTCGCCCCGCCCAGTTCCTCCGTCAGGCGCGGCGCGAAATAGAGCGGGCTCGGCCGGCCGACATAGTGCTTCCAAAGATCCTCCATCTCGGCACGGAAGGCCGGATCGGTCTTGGCCTTCTCGTATTCCGCTTCCAGGTCGAGGATCAGCGGCATCAGCGTTTCGGAGACGAAGCGCCCGCCGAAGAGGCCGAAGCGTCCCTTTTCGTCGGGACCGGTGCGGAAGCTGTTGGGCGCTGTCTCGTTCATGGTGGCGGGCTCCTCTTGCGTCGAGCCCCGTCTTAGGAAACGGGCCCGCCCCTGTCGACCCGCCGGCTTGTGTCGTCCTGCCGCTGTGGGCGGACCTCTGGCTGGGGTGGCGGCGTTGAGGTATCACCGGGGCGACAGCGGCCGGGTGGGGGCAGATGATCAAGAACGTGCTGCTCTTCATCGCGTCCAGCGTTATCGCTGTGCTGCTGAGCGAGGGCGTCCTGCGCCTGGTCGTGAACCCGGCTGACGTCCTGTTCATGACGCTGGAGCCGGATGCCGAGCTTGGCCATCGCATCGCGCCGGGCAGTGCGGGTCATGATGCCTGGGGGCTGCGCAACGCGGAGGTGCCGGATCGCGTCGAGATCGTCGCCATCGGCGACTCGCTCACCTATGGCGTCAGCGCCGTGTCGGGCGAGAGTTGGCCGGCTCATCTCGCGGGGATCACGGGGCAGAGCGTCTATAACGCAGGGCTCGGCGCCTATGGCCCGCTGCATTACCGCACGATGTTCGACAAGACCGTTGAGGCGATGGCGCCGGGCACGGTTGTGGTCGCCCTTTATCTCGGCAATGACCTGATCGATGCGTACTCGGCCGCGCATGGGAACCCGATTTGGGCTGGCTATGCGGTCGGCCCTCTGATCCCGGCCGCTGAGCGCGTGGCAAACGTACAGATCGAGACGCCCGGTGAGTTGGTGGCTTGGCTCCGCTCCTGGCTCGCGCGCAACTCCGTGCTCTACCGCCTGATCACGCAAAGCCCGCTCTTCGACGGGTTTCGGGTCGCCACTGCCGCGGAGAGCACGGATACGCTCGTCGTCGAGCAGCATGGGACAACGGCGGCGCTGTCCGTCTCTGGAGGGCTCGACTGGATCGATCCTGAGCGTTTGGAGATCACGCAAGGCGTGGCGGTGACGCGCCGGGTGCTGCGCGAGATCAGGGCGGAGGCCGAGGCACGGGGCATCCGGCTACACGTCGCGCTGTTGCCCGTGCGCGAGGATGTGTTCTTCGAGGTCGTCCCAGAGGCCTTTCCCGCTGAAGCCGTCGGTGCCGCCGAGACGCGCCGTGCGAGCCTTGAGACGCTGGCGCGTCAGCTGGTCACGACCCTGGAGGCCGAAGGGATCGCCTATACGGATGCGCGTGAGGCGATGGTTGCCGCGCTGCGGGAGAGGCCCGTCTATCCGCCGGCCGATGGGCATCCGAACGGGGAGGGGTATCGCGCCATCGCCGAGGCGATCGCGGCCGGATTGGCGGCTCAACCGGACTGATGAGACAACGGTCGCGTCCCAGCTGATCCGAGCATGCACTGCATCGTTGTCCCGCGGCTCGACCGGGCGGCCATGCCGATCGGGTGCTTCTCAGGCGGGCCTTCAGAGCAGGCGCTTCATGCCTTCATGCGAGGCTGTGAAGCCAAGCTCGGCATAGAAGCGATGGGCCTCCGTGCGGGTCTTGTCAGTGGTCAACTGGATGAGGCCGCAACCGGCAGCCTGCGCCCGTGCGATCGCCTCCTCGACCAGGAGCCGCCCGATCCCGGCACCGCGCGCCTCGGCGGCGACGCGAACGGCCTCGATCTGCGCTCGCGCCATCCCGCGCCGGGAGAGGCCGTGGATGATCGTCAACTGAAGACAGCCGCAAAGGCGCCGGTCGCGCGCTGCATCCTCGGCGATGAGGATCGTGTTGCCCGCCTGGCGCATCATCTGGGCGAAGGCCTGGTCATAGATCGGATCGCCCGGCGCCTCGCGGGTCGCGCCGAGCGGATCGTCGGCGAGGAGCGCCACGATGGCACCCACGTCCTCGGCGCGCGCTTCGCGCAGGCGGATCAAGACCCGAGCGCGGTGAAAAAGGCGCGGATGCGGGAGGGGTCTTTCACGCCGGGCGCGCTCTCGACCCCCGATGAGATATCGAGCTGACGCGCCCCCGTCGCCGCCACGGCGCGCGCGGCATTCTCGGGGGTCAGACCGCCGGCGAGGAGCCAGGGAAGGGGCCATCGGCGCCCCTCGAGCAGCTGCCAATCGAAGGCCAGTCCATTGCCGCCGGGCAAGACTGCGCCCTTTGGCGGCTTCGCGTCGATCAGAAGCTGATCGGCAACCGGCGCATAGCGGGCGACCGCATCGAGATCCGCCGCCTCCCGCACGCCGATCGCCTTCATCACCGGCAGGCCGTGACGGGCCCGGATCTCGGCCACGCGCTCCGGGGTCTCATGGCCGTGCAGTTGCAGCATGTCGAGCGGCACGGCGCTGAGGACGGCGTCCAGCGCGGCATCGTCTGGATCGACGAAAAGGCCGACCTTCACCACGCCTGGCGGGGCGGCCAGGGCCGCCTCTCGCGCTGCCTCTGCCGTGAGCGCGCGCGGCGATGGGGGGAAGAACACGAAGCCCACATAGGCCGCGCCCGCCTCTGCGGCGGCTGTCACGGCCTCAGGCGTCCGGAGCCCACAGATTTTCACACGCACAGGTCCTGTGGCCGGTCGGCTCACAGGCTCCGACCCCAGATCCGGTGGTGTCAGAGGGGTGGGCATGCTCATGAGCCGGGGCTCCGATGCGTGGCGGGCTGCACTATGGCCGATGGGCGCGCGCGATGCGCGGCGCGTTCAGCAGGTCGTCTCTTGAGGTCCTTACTGCGCCGCGATCCGGGGCAGATCTTCTTTCGGATCCGCCAGCTTGGCGCGCAGCCGCGCATTCTCGGCCTTCAGCGCCTGGATCTCTCGGCCGCGGTCCGAGACCTCACGGCGATGCTTGCTCTCCCGGATCCACTCGAAGATCTCGCCGATCACAAAGCCGAGCAGCATGGCGGCCAGGATGATGATGGTCAGCGGCATGTCCGGTAGCGGCGGCACGCCCGGCACCCGCAGGCCCTCCGGCAGCAGACTGAGGCTCACGTACTCCATGTTGGCGACGCCGAGCACGACGAGCGCAATGCAGATCAAGAACAGGATAGTGAACTTAACGATCCGGACAATTAGCATGCTCTCGATCTCCTTCCGCTCGGCCTTTGCGCGGCACCTCTCCTGTTTGCGATGCGCGGCCGCGCCAGTCCAGATCAAAGTCCCGGTCGCGGGCCCAGAGAGAGGCGGGTCCGCAACCGGTGGGCGCCTGCGGCACGCCGTCGCGTGGCCGATCAGGCGCGAGGGCTGGTCGTCAGCCGGCCTCGGCGTCGTTCATTCGCTCGCGCATGTCTTTGCCCGCCTTGAAGAACGGCACCTTCTTTTCCGGCACAGGCACCGCTTCGCCCGTGCGCGGATTGCGACCTGTCCGCGCGTCGCGTGTTTTGACCGAAAACGCCCCGAACCCGCGCAGCTCGACACGGTCTCCGCGAGCGAGCGCGGAGGTGATCTCCTCGAACACAGTCGAGACGATTTTCTCGACATCGCGTTGGAAGAGATGAGGATTCTCGTCGGCGATCTTCTGGATCAGCTCCGATTTGATCATGAATGGACCTCCCTGCCGCTTTGCCTCTTTAACTATATTGCGGCCAGAGATGATCGGCTGTGCTCGGTCGTGGCGTCAAGCGACCTTCCCGAAAAAAGGCAGGAAATTCAGTACATGATCGCGTAGAGACGCATCCCCGGTTCGGTCTGCGGTGCGGCCTGGGCGAGGAGATCGGCATCAAGGCCGACGGCTTGTGCACTGCCGCGCAGGATGCGGGCGAGGAGCGAGAGGTTGCGATCGCGCCAGTCGCGATCGATGATCCGCATGTCTGAGCCGATGTCATGGGTTTCTTCGAGCCAGCTGCGCGCGGCCGCCTCGTCACCGAGCGCATCGATCAGACCAAGCTCGAGCGCCATGCGTCCGGTGAAGGCGCGCCCGTCGGCCACCGTGTCGAGCGCCGCACCCTCCAGCCCCCGCCGCTCGGCAACGATCCCGCGGAACCAGGCATAGCTGTCGTCGATCAAGGCCTCCTGCGCTTCGAGCGCCCCCTCGGCCGGGGGCGTCAGCAAGCCGGGTTCTGCCTTCAGCGGCGCGGATTTCACGCGCAGCACATCGACACCGATGTCTTCCAGAAGCGGCGCGAGGTTGGGCGCCTGGGCCACAACGCCGATGGAGCCCGTGATCGTGTTGCCGAGGGCCACGATATGATCGGCGGCCAGTGCCGTGATGTAGCCACCAGAGGCCGCGGCATCGACCATGACGGCGACCATCGGCTTGGCCTCGGCCAGCTCACGCAGGTTCTCGTAGAGCGCCTCGCTGCCCGTCACGGTGCCGCCCGGGCTGTTGATGCTGACGAGCACGGCGCGGACCTGGTCGTCCTTGGCGATGCGTTTGAGTTCGGCGGCGCGGTCCTTATCGCTCGTGATCACGCCGTTGATCTCGATCCGTGCGATATGCGCGCTGCGGGTGCTTTCCTCGGACGGCAGGAGCCCGGCGCTGGCGATCACCACCGCCACGGCGAAGATGCCGGCGACGACGGCCAGGATGCGCCAGAGCGCGAGGCGCCGGCGCATGGCGCGGCGTTCGATGATCAGGTCGGCCGTGGAGGTCATGCGCAGCTCGCCTCTCTTCACTCTCTTGTCCGATATCTACCCTGGCGCGCCTGGGCAAGGCCGGGGACGGGACGGCAAAAGGGCGCGGGACCCTGGATCCCGCGCCCTTTCATGATGTGGTGGCGCCGCCCAGCGGGGCGCCTCAGGTCTCAGTCGTTGCCCTGCTGCTGCTTCAGCGCGGCGCCCAGGATATCGCCCAGCGAGGCGCCCGAGTCCGACGAGCCGTACTGTTCCACGGCCTCTTTCTCCTCGGCGATCTCGCGCGCCTTGATCGAGAGGTTCACGCGGCGCGCGGCCTTGTCGATCGCGGTCACGCGGGCATCGATGCGGTCACCCACCGAGAAGCGCTCGGGGCGCTGCTCGCCGCGGTCGCGCGAGAGGTCCGAGCGGCGGATGAAGGACTTCATGCCGTCGACCTCGACCTCGATGCCGCCATCCTCGATCGCGGTTACGGTGCAGGTGACGATCTGGCCGCGCTTGATCGACTTGGTGGCCTCAGCGAAGGGGTCGCCCTCGAGCTGCTTGATGCCGAGCGAGATGCGCTCCTTCTCGGTATCGACGTCGAGCACCACGGCGCGGACCATGTCGCCCTTCTTGAAGTCCTGGATCGCCTCTTCGCCGGGGCGGTCCCAGGACATGTCGGAGAGGTGGACCATGCCGTCGATATCGCCGTCGAGCCCGATGAAGAGGCCGAACTCGGTGATGTTCTTGACCTCGCCCTCGACCTCGGTGCCCGTGGGGAAGTTGTCCGCGAAGGTATCCCAGGGGTTGCCCATGCACTGCTTGAGACCGAGCGAGACGCGGCGCTTGATCTGGTCCACGTCGAGGACCATGACCTCGACCTCCTGAGACGTGGAGACGATCTTGCCCGGGTGCACGTTCTTTTTGGTCCAGCTCATCTCGGAGACGTGGACCAGACCCTCGACCCCCGGCTCCAGCTCCACGAAGGCTCCGTAGTCGGTGATGTTGGTGACACGGCCGCTCCACTTGGAGCCCGACGGGTACTTGGCCGCTACGCTCTCCCAAGGATCCGCCATCAGCTGCTTCATGCCGAGC
This sequence comes from Pseudomonadota bacterium, assembly GCA_039026635.1. Classification (GTDB taxonomy): domain Bacteria; phylum Pseudomonadota; class Alphaproteobacteria; order Rhodobacterales; family Rhodobacteraceae; genus Thermohalobaculum. The sequence continues at coordinate 844 of JBCCLX010000032.1, read as the reverse complement.
GAGATGCGCTGGGTGTCCTTGTTCACCTTGATGACCTGAACCTTGATGGTCTCGCCGATGTTCAGGATCTCGGAGGGGTGATTGACGCGGCGCCAGGCCATGTCGGTCACGTGCAGGAGGCCATCGACACCGCCGAGGTCGACGAAGGCACCGTAGTCGGTGACGTTCTTGACCACGCCATCGACGATATCGCCTTCCTTGAGGCGGGCGACGATCTCGGCCCGCTGCTCGGCGCGGCTCTCCTCGAGCACGGCGCGGCGGGAGACGACGATGTTGCCGCGGCGGCGGTCCATCTTGAGGATCTGGAACGGCTGCTTGAGGCCCATCAGCGGGCCTGCGTCGCGCACGGGGCGCACATCCACCTGGGAGCCGGGCAGGAACGCCACGGCGCCGCCAAGATCGACAGTGAAGCCACCTTTCACACGGCCAAAGATCGCACCCTCGACGCGTTCCTCGGAAGCATAGGCCTTTTCCAGGCGGTCCCAAGCGGCTTCGCGCTTGGCCATCTCGTGGCTGATGACGGCTTCGCCACGGGCGTTCTCGACGCTGCGCAGATAGACATCGACGTCATCGCCGATCTCGATCTTGGGCGCCTCGCCCGGGCTTGCAAATTCCTTGAGCTCGACGCGGCCTTCCATCTTGTAGCCCACGTCGATGATGGCTTGTCCCGCCTCGATGGCGATGACCTTGCCTTTGACAACGGCCCCCTCGTCGGGCGTGTCAATCTCGAAGCTTTCGTTCAGGAGGGCTTAACAACATTGACCAATGACCGCCTTGCTAACAAAATCATCACCCGATCTTGACTAGCGTTACTATCATATCCGGTTATGGCGGTCACTTCGAG
>JBCCLX010000031.1:0-18342 GCA_039026635.1 Pseudomonadota bacterium | reverse complement strand
TGTTCCTGGAGTGCGGCCAGTCAGGGAGGCCGAGAGTATTGGCGTCGGCACTCAGTATATGGTTGTATTGATCCCGGGCGGAAGCTTGGGTTGCCTAGAGACGCTATGCTGCCTAGCGGCGAGAGACTACAATTCCCAGATCACTTCCGCCGTGGATACATTTTACGCTCAGCTTCGTTGCGATCAGTGGTCAAGGCAGAATTCGCGGTCAAAGCTGTGGTTAAGGGCGATCCTTGCTGCATCTTGGGAAAAAGACCCATCCATCTATTTGAAGAGCGTCTTCACTGATAAAGGGCCAAGGAAGTTAATTGACCTTCAGCATGAAGCATTTAATCATCTTTCGGATATTATTCGTAGATTTTCGTCTGACGACGCTTAGAACATTTTGCAATTAAATGTCTTTCTAACCAATTTGGGCTCTAATAAGGCTAAATTCGTGACGATCAATGCCGTCTTGAGTGGCCTGTGAAGCCCCTTTTACGGTTTTTCTTGGGTTCCTCGACTTGTCTTTTTCATCATTATACACGAATTCGTGGCAGGTGAGCTACTCCACGACAATGCCCTTGAGCGAGTTCTCTGCGCGCTGGGGCCCGGGGAGAAGGTCAATGCTTCTTGATGCAGTGCTGATAGAGGCCGCCCGCGCCTCGCTTGAAGACGTGGCAACGGCGCTCGACGGTGTTATCAAACACTTTGACCTTCACGCATTCCTTGTTCTCGTGCGCACGGACCTCAGTCTGGAACTCGTTGGTAGGTATGCACCTCGTCGGTGAACACCCTCACCTCGCACGAGAGGTTTTCGCGAAGGCTATGCCGTGTTTCGTGGCGTTTCATCCTGCCGATCACGAAGCTCGGTACGCGGCCGCTGGCAAGTTTGACTGGGGTTAGCGCCCTAGTCTTCTGGACAGAAACATACAGCGTCCTCTGCTGCACGTAGCCAGGTTCGCGACCGACAGAGGTCCATCGACTTCCAAGATGCCGCTCCCCGCCATCTGAGCAAGGCCGAAGGACTGCAACGACTGGTGGGTCTTGAGCGACATGAACCGTGAGGTCTTTACGGCCACGCCGAGAATGCAATGTCGCTCATGCCCTTCTTGCCATCGCACAAGACGTAGATAGCCTGAACCAAACTCGAAGCGTCAAGTGGCTGTTTTCAAACCGGATATCCGATTTGAACCAAGCTTCGAGCTGCCAACGAACCATCATATCTTCCAAATGACGATGGTTCAACGACGAAAAAAGGGGGCTTGGCGGCTCCAATTCGACCGCACGGCCAAGTTGGCGTTCTGCGGTTCTTCGATCAGCTCTGAAGGGCGGTTGCTCCTCCATGGGTAGCTGTACGACGCCCTCGGTCTTACGTCGTATTGCTCTTCTATCTTTCGCCCAACCTCGTTCACCAGAGCGGATATCATGGCATTCCTTGCCGTGTCCTTCCGCCAAACAACCGTTAAGCATCAGGCTGCGCCGGGGCTCCACGCCCTCGACGCCTGGTGCGCGCGCGTCGCCGAGCGGCCCGCCGGTTTCGCCATTGCGCGCAGGCGCAGTCTATTTCCACGCCTTGCTCAGGATGTCGGCCGAGCGACCCTGGATCTTCTAAGGCCCAGTGCCCCGAGCCCGGTGAGAAGGAGCACCGCCGGGGCCGGCAACGGCACCGCTTCCAGGGCGGTCAGCGTAGGGGTCACCCGATCCGCAGGAGCTATGCCCGATAAGGATCCTGAGGAGTTGGCCCCGACCAATAGGCCATTGCCTCCGATGCTGAAGGCGTTGATGATAAAAGCAAAGTCCGTCGCAGACGACTGAACGCTGAACGCTCCTCCAGCCTGTCCTCCGATGCCCAGGAAATCGCTCGATGAATCGTAGAGAAAATTGATGCCGCCGAAGTCCGCTTCGGTGAAGTTCGCGGGTTCCGTTAGAATCAATGTAGCGCTGTCGACTGGCGTCTCGCCGATGTCTCCGGAGAAATCACCACTAATGATGACATCGAAGGAAAAGGGTGTCAGCTGACCGCCCGAAAGACTACCGGCAACGCGAAACGTGGCCGCAGCGGCTGGTGACGAAATGACAGCCGCCAGGATCAATACATAAAGAATTCCACGCATGCTCAACCCTCTCCAACCAAATCATTTCCTACATTCGCTTACTGTAACCCGGGATTCTCCAAGTTGGTTCCCAACAGTGAGCTTGCGGCATCCGAGGCGCCCGATCAAGCCGAAGCCCGGCCTGTCGACGGCGCCGGAGACGGCGGCGACGCATAGGCGTCGGCCAGCCGGCCCCAAAGACCCTAAAGGCCGGCGTTCCGGCCGTCGCGCCCGGCTGCGAGGCGCACCGGTGCCGCCGTCACCAGAGCCCGCCGAGAGTCTTGCGCGATTCCCGATGATGCCGACGCCGCCTCGGCCGGGGGCCCGCGCAGGCCGTTGATCAGGTCAAGGAAGTCGGCGAAGACCTCGCGCAGCGGCGGCGCCTCTGCAAACTGGAAGACGGCGTAGCGGGCGTGACGCACGAGCCGGGGGCCGGTCTTGACCAGCCGCTCTCGGAGCGACTTCAGCGACCAGGTCTCCACGCTCGCCGGCGTCGCCAGCGTTAACAGGAAGTTCGCGAGATTGTAGGCCCGCGTATGAAGTTGCAGCCGGACGGCATTCGCCGCAAAGCGCATGCAGGAGAGCCGCGTCCATTTCAGCGCGCACTTGCCCTCCTTGATGTGCGGCTAGGCCGTGCCGCGGTCGTTGTGGAAGGCCAGCACCCGCTCGTTCGGGGGGCTCCGTTTGGTGATGATGAAGCCGATGCGCGGAAACAGCTCGCCCGGATGGAATTCGACCTTGGCCACGACCCGCCGGGCCTTCGACCAGCTCTTCGCCCGGCAGTGGAAGCTCGTGGAGTGACGCACGACATGATGCTGCGGCCGGCCCGGGCTGCGCTTCGTCAGCAAGGAGATCCGGTCCTAGAGCTTGCGCTTGCCCTTGATGCGGACGGCGTAGTCCCAGCCTTTGGCCTCTAGAGCGGAATCCGATCAGTCTGGATCATAGCCGCATGCGGTGAAGTAATTTCTGCAGTCTGTCGGGGTGAAGAGGTCGACGATGCGGCCGATGGCGGACCATAGGCCATCGACGGTTCGCTCTGCAGCTCTTCTGTGCAAGGCCTTCAGCTTTGAGAAGGCATTCTCGATGGGGTTGAAATCGGGGCTGTAGGGCGGAAGGAACAGCAGCCGCGCGCCTGCCGCCTCGATCAGCGCCCTGGTCCGCGGGCCCTTGTGGCTCGACAGGTTGTCCATGATGACGATGTCGCCGGGGCGCAGTTCGGGCACGAGCACGCGCTCGACATAGGCCTCGAACGCGGCGCGGTTGATCGGGCCGCTGAGCACGAAGGGCGCCACCATGCCGCGGGTGGTCAACCCGGCGACAAAGGTGGTCGTCTGCCAGTGGCCGTGGGGCATGCCCACACGGAGGCGCTTGCCGCGCGGGCACCGGCCGTGGGTGCGGGCCGTGGGTGCGGGCCATGTTGGTCTTTGCCCAGGTTTCGTCGATGAAGACGAGGCGGTCCGGATCGAGATCGGGCTGGTCGTGGAACCAATCCCACCGCTTCCTCAGCACATCCGGGCGGTCCTGCTCGCTGGCGTGCGCGGTCTTTTTTATCCACGTGATCCCGTGGCGGCGAAAGAACCGCTCCAAGTCGCCAAACTGGTTGAACACGAACAGCGGGTGCAGGCACTTCGACCGGATGTGCCCGTTCCAGGCTGTCCCTTCCTGATCGCCGTGGACGGGGCTCTCGGAGCTGTTCATGTCGAGCGCCAAGACCTTCGGCGGGCGGCGGTCGTGGACGGCGTCGATCCAACGGCCCGGCAGGTCTGCCAGCGCCGCGAGGTTCTTCAGCCGGGCCAGCCTCTCGGTCTCGAGGCGGCCCTTGGCGCTAGCCGAGGCCGCGCAGCGCGTCACCGCCCGGCCGCCGACGAACTGGCGTATCACCAGATCACGGCGCAGCCGGTCGGCGTCGTTGACGTACCGCACTTTGGGCAGGTGGTGCCTATGCGTCCAACCGCGCGCTTCGACCTAGTCTTAGTCGGATTGCTCATCGCGGAAATGCAGTGCGCTCAGGTTTGACATGGGGCAACTCCTCGAACACCTCACACCCAGTCATGGGTCGCGTTTCTGACGGGGAGCTGCGAAAGTAACATCGACTTACTCGTATGGTTTCACGGAGGCCAGCCCGGCCTCCAGCCATTTGACCAAGCGCTAAGGCGTAGATGCCTATGGGTTTTCGCTCCTCGGGGGCAGCAAGCCAGCTTTTCGGAGCTGCTCACGCCAGGGTTCGGGGTCGTTGGTATCGATAAGCCAAGCCGCGGCCAGGAGCCTGTCTAGGATCACCTCGGGAGGCAGAATGCTCGGGTCTGCAGCGTTCTGAGCGGGGCCTTTCCCGAGCCTAAGCGAGGCGGCTCCGAACACATCAGCGACTATGCGAACCGCATCCGTTCTCTCACTCATTTGCTTTCTGACCGCAACCCGAAGGTCCTTTGCGGCCTGTCGTGTTCTAGACGCTGTCTGGCCGAACCGTCCGGCTAACCAGGCCCGACCGGCCGCCGCGGACCAAGGCGCTCGTTCCACACCACCGTGCATGTTGCAACGATCCGAGCCCCGGACGCAGGCGTTCCTGCATCGGACCCCAGTGCGCCTGGCGATTGCCGTGCAACGTGGAGCATTCTCATGTGGCGGAGGTTTCGGCTTTTGCCAGCGGGGTCGCTCGGACAGTACGGCGTAGTCATCCATTCCCTCGCGCCGGGACGCTATCGAACGACGTGCGCTCTGTGCTGCGATCGTCGCTGCCTTGGTCGGATCAAGAGGCTTAAGTGGCACCGGGTTCGACCTTTTATCTCTCAATTTCAATGGGTTAACCTCATCTCCACCTGGGCCAGTCACCGCCGCAAGTATCTCTTGCGATCCATAAAGTATATCTATATGAATACTATAAGGCAATGAGAATTCATTTGCTTTTTCTGATCGGTTGAAAAGCAAATGAACGAGCACTTTAGCTAGGTATAAGCAAATGAGGCAAAAGCAAATGAGCAGCGACAAACCAAGCGACCTGCTGACCTGTGCCGAGGTGGCGGAGCTAGTCGGGCTTTCGGTGAACACACTGAAGGTGCATCGGAGGGAGGGCACCGGCCCAAAACACGTCCGACTTGGCCACCGAACGGTTCGCTATCGGAGAGGGGATGTAGACGCCTGGGTGCAGGAACGGGAGGTCGCTTAATGGGCATCCCGATACAGAACAGAATGGAACGCCGCTTCATACCCTTTGACCATGAAGCGAACCGGGCGCTGTTCCGCAAGGTGCTCGCGGGCGCGGTGGACCACCTGCTAGAGGGCGAAATTCAGGCAGCTGCAGCAGATGCGCGAAGGTACTTCGGCGTTCTCTCGCCCGATGGGGTGCGGGAACGGGGCGTGACCGAAGCGGATCGCAACGTCGAGCACGAATACCTCTGGACCGAAGAGCAAAGTCGCGATCAATTTGCTGCCGCCATCGCGTATCTAAGCCACGCTGCCTATTACCTAGGGATGTCGGAGGCACGGTATGTGCCAAAGACCCAATGGGAGGGTTCCTATAGACTTAAGCATGTAGCCGAGGCTTGGGCTGCACGTCGGATTGGCATCCCTTACATTGCCAACGGCCGGCTTATTCTTGTCGCCTGGTTGCTGGACATCCCAATGCGCTGGGATGGGGACCTTCGAAACCCAAACACTGCGATCCATTCAAGGCGATGGACGAACGAGCGCCTCTCGAGAGAGCGAAAGGTACCAAGGCCGGTGACGCGGATCATTTGCCCCCACGAGTTCATCAGGGAACATGAGTGTTACCTGCTAGGACCAGGGGCGGCTCTGTGGCCAGCGCATTTGCTAAACGCCGGCTTAGCGAAGAAAGGGACCTCTCCAGAACTGTGGGACGTGCCACATCCAGCTAAACCACCGGGGGTCGATCCGATCTAAATGCTGTAGGCCGCGGTCCTGACCCGACCGCGGCCCTCAGTTCTCTCTTCGAATGCACGGAAAGCACACGAGCACCCGAGATGATGAATACGACAAGCCCCGGCGCGGGGCAACCGATGACGCCTGTTCGAAAGGGCAAAGACGTCGACTGGGCAAAGGCATTCGGCGCCGCAGCAGATGAACAAAACTGGCTGGTCGTCGAGATTGTGTCCAAAGGCGGCGGCAAGAAGCCGGACAAGAAGCCGGTGAACCCCAAGACCCGGCGCCCCTGCAGTAAGGACGTAGCCGCTGCGTTGACCCTGGCAGAGGCACTCAAGGCAAAGAGTGAGCTAGAGGCGAACGGCAAGCGCTACGTCTTGGGCTACCTACCCCGAAAGGGCTCGGCCCTAGTTGGGATCGACCTGGACAAGGTCCTGGAGCCCGATGGCCCCGGCGGCTTTTTGATCGAGACTGCCACTCACAATGAGTTCGTTAAGCCAGGCGGCTATTGGGAAGTCTCGCCCTCGGGAACTGGCCTGCGCGGTCTGATCCCCCGACCGCCAGGAGACAGCGATTGGCAGCAGGATCATGGCGGGTCGTCTGTCGGCTACATCGGCAGCGCGGGCAAGTTTTTTACGGTCTCGGGAGAGCGCATCGCCGGCAGCGCCAAGGCCGTCAGCGCCGTGGACGGGCTCTATGAGCGGGTTTCTGAGGCATGCAGGTGCGTCGGCTCTGAGACGGGCGGAAGCGCGACGCAGGCCGCTCAGGCAGCGTCTCAGAGGCCCACAGCGGCAAAGGGCTGGTTTGACAACCTTCCGAGCGAAGAATTGAAGGCAGAGTGCCTGCGGGAGGCTCTCGGCGTGGATGCGCCAGATCTCAATGGCAAGCAGCCGCGCGTAGATTGCTCCGACTATGACGACTGGATTGCCATACTCGCGGCGATCCGGGACGCATCCAATGGTGAGCCGTGGGGTTTCGCAGTGGCTCAGGATTGGTGCCGTGTCGCGCAAGACTACAACGGCGATGAAGAGCTGGTTAAGCGCTGGGATGGCTTCAAGGCGAACCGACCCGGCGGTGCGACGGTCGGCAAGATCCTCTCTCGCGCCGCGCAGGCGGGCTGGGACGCCCAGCCATGGAAGCGCAGGGCCAGCACGGCCATGTTCGATGCGGTAACAACGGACGCTGCAGCCAGCGCGAGCTGTCAGGGCGCCATCTCCTTTAGTGGGCAGCCCGCGCTCGAGCCCGTGAATGTCTATCCGGAGCGCTCGCTTCTCCAGCGAATGCCGGGCTACGCGGGTGAGATCGCGCGCTGGGCGCATGGGCGCGGGATGCGCGATAACCTTCACGTGGCGGTGGGAGGGACGCTCGCCGCTCTCTCCGCTGTCGCGGGCCGAGAGTATCTGGTGAAAGATGCCGATCCGGGCGGCACGGCTCTGCCAATCTTCGTGCTCCTGATCTCAGGAACAGCGATGGGCAAAGACACAGCGCAGCGGCTGGTTGCCGAGCTGCTCAAAGCCGCCACTAAAATGGACCGCCACGCCGATCACCTTACGAGCCCAGCTGCGCTCAGCAAGACGCTCAGCGAGAACCCTGTACTGGCTCTTGAGATGGATGAGATTGGCCGGAAGCTGCAAGCTATCGCATCGGGCACTGGATCGAGCGGGCATCAGGCAGAGCTGCTCACAGCGCTAATGGTCGCGTTGGGTCGCAGTACCGGGCGGCTTTCGAAGCGGGTCTACTCTGACAGCAAGAACAACGTGGCGGCGGTGGAGCGGCCGTTCGTCAGCCTCTTAGGCACCACAACGAGGCCCCCGCTCTTCAAGGCGTTAACATCCGATAACGTTATGGATGGATACCTGAACCGGTTTGTGGTGTTGGGTGGCCCCGACTATGCCAAGAGGCAAGCGACGTCCGACCGAGCGTCGGCGCAGGAGCCGACGAGTTTGACGGGAACGATGACGGCGCTCGCCAGTGCGGCAGCCTTCCGCCGCCGGACTGTCGGCAAGACCGACGCCGTAGTGCCTATCGGGATCTCTAATGCTGCGATGAGCCAGCTGAAGCGACTTGAAGACAGGGGCGAAGCAACGCTCGAAGCAGGGGAGCCGCTGGCTCCGCTTTGGGGGCGAGCGCGGGAAAACGCCATCCGCATCGCTGGTGTCCTCGCAGCAACCGACGCCGCGCATGCCATCACGCTCAATCCTCTCGACGAGATCGATGTCTTCATGGGCAATACCCCGGAACCGGAACCGATGATCACCGGCGAGCACATGGCTTGGGCCTGCGCGCTAGTCGAGGCGTGCGTCGAGGGGATTGGGCGCGATGTTGAAGAGCGGGTGGCGGATGGTCCCTCGGACGACATGAGAAAGAGACTTTTGCGAAGGCTGGATGCAGAAGCGGAAAGCGATGGTTGGGCTCTGCGGTGCAATGTGCTGAGGAACGTTTCCAAGGGGCCTCACAGGACCAGGGATCTGACAAGCGAATTGGATGCGATGGTCGAAGACGGCACGCTTGCGTGGGTTTTAGGGACGGAAATCGGGCGCCCCTCCAAGTCTCATTACATCAAGCGGCGTATTGGGTGATAGCGCGCCACTGTGTCGGACCTTGAGAGCACCACCCCCCGGGGTATGCCGGCCCGTCAGGTGGTTCAGGTGGCTCAGGTGCCCCTATCCCCCCACAACAGCGCGTAAATACATGAAATGGGCATTTCTTTCGATTTTCTCAAATTAATTGGCATGGATAGGGTACCCCACACCTGACCACCTGAACCAACACCACATGATGAATTTGTTATATATTTAACAATGCCTTACAAGGAATCTTGGGTCAGGTGATTTGGCACCTGAACTTCGCCTGAGATCACCTGACCTGATACCTTCAGCAGAGGGGGGTGGAGCACCAAAGACAGGTGAACTCAGGTGGCGATCACCTGACCTTTGACTGCTATGGCTAGTAGTCTCTCAGGTTGCATAGAAGACGCTCGCTGCGCGCCCGGAGGTGGCATGACGATGCACGCCGAGATCCGATCGGCTGGCGTGTCGGCTTGCAACGGCGCCGCGTTCAGGTGCGCGCTTCATCGTCTAGGAGGGCGGCACCCCCCCAGTTCGGCCGGCAGGTGCAGAGCGCTCCTAGACGCACACTCCAAGGATGAGCCGGGCACAGCTAGCAGCGATGCGCCGCAGCCAAGCAAGCCCCCCAAGAAAGCGGCTCAGTTATCCGCCGTGTAAGCAAACGAACATCTGAAAATTAGTGTGTGTGGTGCGGGTGGCTTGCAGAGAAATCTGCGCGCGCTCGGGGGTGACAGGGGGGTGGGGGCCGGCTGTCTTGTCGGAGCCACCCGGCGGATCGACGCCAGGGTGCGCTTCCGGCCCCTTGGCCCGAGCCAGGCACCTGGTTGCGCTTTAGGGATTCTTGCAAGGACGAACGCCGGTCCGGCGTTGATGCCTGACGCCCCGCAATCGCTCACGCAAACCGCTACCCTGGTGCTACCCGGGCTGAGCCGACGCAGCAGCAAGGGCATCCGAGCTATGAAAATACTGTTGTTGCTCAACGGGTTAGTGGTGGGCGGTACTGGGTTCGAACCAGTGACCCCAGCGATGTGAACACTGTGCTCTACCAACTGAGCTAACCGCCCTCCGCCGCGCGCTATAGGGCCGTCTGGGCGGCTGCGTCAAGGTTGTGTGGCGGGGGCTCGCGGAAGGGCTCCGTGACGGGGCGAGGGGGCTGCGCGGGATGGTGAGACTTCGATCAGGACGCTGACGGGTCAGACGGGGCTGAGCTGGGCGAGGAGGGCCGGGATCTCGTGGAAGCCTGCGGCTACGGCCTCGGGAGCGAGCTCGATCAGGGGTTCGGCTGCAAAGCCATGGGCCATCAAGACACAGGGCACGCCCGCGGCGCGGGCGGTCTCTCGATCTGTCGCCGTGTCGCCCAGCATCACCGAGCGCTCGGGCGTCGCGCCGATGCGGCGGGCCGTTTCGCGGAAATGCTCGGGGTCGGGCTTGCGCACCGGCAGCGTGTCGGCCCCCAGGATCGCCGCAAAGCGCGTATCGAGACGAAGCTCGGCCAGCAGGATCCGCGCCAGGCGTTCGGGCTTGTTCGTGCAGACGCCGAGCCTCCAGCCGTCGGCTTCGAGGGCATCGAGGCAAGCGTCGAGCCCGTCGAACGGCCGGGTATGGACGGCAATCGCCTCCTCATAGGCGCGCAGGAGCTGCGGGTAGAGGGCCTGGAAGACGGCCTCGCTCTCCGGCGTGTCGGGATCGCGTCCCGCGCGGGCGAGAGAGGCGCGGATCATCGAGCGCCCGCCCCGCCCGGCAGGCCCGCGATCCGTCTCGAGCGAGAGAAGCGGCAAACCCGCGGGGCCCAAGGCGGCATTGGCAGCGGCCAGCAGATCGGCGGCGGTGTCGGCAATCGTGCCGTCGAGATCGAAAATCGCACCACGCATCGGCAGGCTCCGTTCTCCCAAAGGACGGCGTCCTGATGCGGCAGGGCGGGCGGCGGTGCAAGCGCAGTGCGGCGCTGAGCCGAAATCTTCGGAAACCAATTCTTATCGCTGAGGACGGTCAGGGCGGTCCTCGGGCCCTTTCGCACCGCCGATCTCTGGGGCAAAGGGGGCGGATGACGGAGACAGCAGAGAGCAGATCGGCACGGCCGCTGGCGGTGGTCATCCTTGCGGCAGGTGCCGGCACCCGCATGCGCTCGGATCGGCCCAAAGTCCTGCATCAGATCGCGGGGCTCAGCATGCTTGGCCATGTGATCGGGGCGGCCCGGGCGCTCGCGCCGGCGCGGCTGGTGGTGGTCACGGGTCATGGGGCCGAGGCCGTGGGGGCCGAGGCGCGGGCCTCTGCCGGGGATGTTGCGCTCACAGTCTGCCATCAGGCCGAGCAACGGGGCACGGGGCATGCGGTGCTCGCCGCTGCACCGGGCTTGGACGGGTTCGAGGGCGATGTGCTCGTCCTCTATGGCGACACGCCGCTCTTGCGGTCCGAGACCCTGGCGCGCCTCGTGGCGGCCGAGGGGGCGCTGCGCGTCTTGGGTTTTGAGACGAACGCGCCGGCAGGCTATGGGCGGCTCGTGATCGGTGCGGAGGGTCTCGAGCGGATCGTCGAGGCCAACGACGCGACGCCGGAGGAGCAGGCCATCACCGCCTGCAACTCCGGCGTGATGGCCGCCGATGCGGGGGTGTTGCTGGGGTTGCTCGCAAAGGTCGAACCGGCGAACGCTCAGGGTGAGTACTACCTGACCGACACGGTCGCTCTGGCCCGCGCCCAGGGGATGGCAGTCTCCGCCGTCATGGGCTCGGAGGCCGAGATGCAGGGGGTCAACGACCGCGTGCAACTGGCCGCCGCCGAGACCATCTGGCAGGCAGGCGCGCGGGAGGCCGCCATGCGCGCGGGCGCCACGATGCGCGATCCTGCAAGCGTCTTTCTCGCCCATGACACGACCATCGGTCGCGATGTGGAGATCGGGCCCAACACCGTGTTCGGCCCCGGCGTCGTCCTCGAGGACGGCGCGCGGGTCGAGGCCTTCTGCCATCTCGAACAGTGCCGGATCGGCAGCGGCGCCAGTGTCGGCCCCTTCGCACGGTTGCGCGGCGGCGCGGTCGTCGGGTCGGACTGCCGGATTGGCAACTTCGTCGAGGCGAAGAACACGATCTTCGCACCGGGCGCCAAGGCCGCGCATCTGAGCTATGTGGGCGATGCAGAGATTGGCGCCGGCGCCAATCTGGGCGCGGGAACGATCACCTGCAACTATGACGGCTTTACAAAGCATCGCACCGAGATCGGCGCTGGCGCCTTCATCGGCACCAACACAGCACTGATTGCGCCCATCACCGTGGGCCCCGGCGCCTACGTCGCCACCGGCTCCGTGCTGACCGAGGATGTGCCCGGCGATGCGCTGGCCCTGGCGCGGACACGCCAGGTGACCAAGCCCGGGCGGGCGGCGCGGCTGCGCGCCCTGCTCTCGGCTCGAAAGAAAGGCGCCTGAAGGGCGCATCACCCCCCGATAGAGACCACGACGGAGAACCCTTATGTGCGGCATCATCGGCGTGCTCGGCCAGCTGGAGGCCGCCCCCCGCATCCTCGATGCGCTGCGACGGCTGGAGTATCGCGGCTACGACAGCGCCGGCATCACGACGCTCGGCGCCGCAGGTCCCGAACGGCGGCGCGCAGTCGGCAAACTGGCCGAGCTTCGGAGCCTGCTGCGCGAGGAGCCGGTCCATGGCACCGCCGGGATCGGACACACCCGTTGGGCCACCCATGGCGCGCCGACCGTCGCCAACGCGCATCCGCATGTGGCCGGCCCTGTGCACGTGGTTCACAACGGGATCATCGAGAACTTCCGGGCGCTGCGGGATGAGCTTTCCGCGCGCGGCATCGCCTGCGAGACGCAGACCGACACCGAGGTCGTCGCCCGCCTCGTCGCCCATGAAATGGCCGGCGGGCTCGATCCGCGCGAGGCCGTGGCCGCCATCCTGCCCCGGCTGGAAGGGGCCTTCGCTCTCGTCTTCCTCTTCCAAGACGAGGAGGATCTGATGATCGCCGCGCGCCAGGGCTCGCCGCTCGCCATCGGCACCGGCGAGGACGAGATGTTCGTCGGCTCCGATGCGCTCGCGCTCTCTCCGATGACCGATGCGATCACCTACCTCGAGGAAGGCGATTGGGCGGTCGTCACGCGCGCGGGTGCCCAGATCTTCGATGCCGCAGGCAATGCTGTCGAGCGCGCAGAGCGGCGCGTGAACATCGACCCGACGCTGACCGAGCGCGGCAACTATCGCCATTACATGCTGAAGGAGATCCATGAGCAGCCGTCGGTGTTAGGCCTCGTTGCGCAGCGCCATATCGCCGCCGCCCGAGACCGGATCGCCTCGCCCGCCGATGCGCTGCCCTGGGCGATGATCAGTCGGCTCATGCTGATCGGCTGCGGCACGGCCTCTCTGGCCGGCAACATCGCGAAGTATTGGTTCGAAGGGCTGGCGGCGCTGCCCTGCGAGGCCGATGTCGCCTCGGAGTTTCGCTATCGCGAGCACCCGCTGACGGGCCGTGAGGCCGGGCTCTTCATCTCACAATCCGGTGAGACGGCGGACACGCTCGCCGCGATGCGCCATGCCAAGCCGCGGCTCTTGGCCACAGGAGCGGTGGTCAATGCGCTCGAAAGCTCGATCGCGAGAGAGGCCGACGATGTGCTGCCGATCATGGCGGGCCCGGAGATCGGCGTCGCCTCGACCAAAGCCTTTACCGCCCAGCTCGCCACACTGGCCGCCGCCGCCGTGCTGGCCGGGCGTGAGCGGGCGGTGCTCTCCTCCGAGGATGAGCGGGCCCGGGTGGCCGAACTCTTGGAACTGCCGCGGCTCCTTAATGCCGCGCTCGCGGTGGAGGAGGATGTGGCCGCCATCGCCCAGGATCTCGCCGCTGCTCAACACGCGCTTTACTTCGGCCGCGGTCCGCTCTTTCCGCTGGCCCGCGAAGGCGCGCTGAAGCTCAAGGAGATCAGCTACATCCACGCCCAGGGCTATGCCTCGGGCGAGCTAAAGCACGGGCCCATCGCACTCGTGGACGAAACAACGCCCGTGGTCGTCATCGCGCCGCGCGACCGGCTCTTCGGCAAGACGGTCTCAAACATGCAGGAAGTGCTGGCCCGGGGCGGCCGCGTTATCCTGATCTCGGATGCGGCGGGGATCGCGGAGGCGGGGGAGGGCGCCTGGCGCACGCTCTGCATTCCGACAGTCGCCGACTGGCTCACCCCCATCGTCGCCGCCGTGCCGATCCAGCTGCTGGCCTACTACACCGCCCTCGCAAAGGGGACCGATGTGGACCAGCCCCGAAACCTCGCCAAATCGGTCACAGTCGAGTAGAGAGAAGCCGCCGGCGAGCAAGATCGGCGGGGTCACTGATCGGGGGGGATCAACGGCATGCGCATGGCCATTCTACTCGCCTGCACGGCGCTTCTCGCCGCCTGTGCCACGTCATCCGAGAAAGCCGCGCAGGCGCCGACGTCAGAACGCCAGGACCGCACCGTGTCGGACTGCTACACTGTCGTCCTCTTCGATGATTTCGAGATCGAGACGCCGGGCACCGATGTGCCGCCCGAATATGCCGCCTTCGTCGGCGAATGGGTCAACGGCGCCTGGGGCGGGAAATGGTGCCATGATCTGACGATCTTCTCGGTCTCAGCCGATGGTCTCGTCGATTTGATGGACATGCATGCGCCCTATGAGCCCTGGGGCCAGCCCGCCAGCGCTTTCCGCCGCACGGGCCGGATCAACGAGGAGGGCGAACTGCGCTTCGCCCATGGCACGACGCAGCGGAGCTATCGCATCGTCAACGGGCGGCTCGAAGCGAAGCGTTCGGGCGTCAGCGGTGAGTATGCAGCCCAGTTAAAGCGTCCCTGGGACGTGCCGATCCCGCTGCCACGTCCCGTGCGCGTCGCGAGCGCAAGCTGATCACTTGAGCGTGACCCAAACCTCGTAGCGCCGCAGCCAGGGGATGGTCCAAGGCGGGTGGTAGCCGGCGGTGCGCCAGTCGCCCTCATGGGCGATCCCCTCGCCCTCCAGCCAGTCGGCCAGACGACCGCGGTTGTAGGCGGCCTTCTCGGGCGTCAGCCAGCCCGCAAAGGCGCGCACGGCCACGCGGCGCGGCACGACATCCTCAACGGCGACCTCAGGGCTGCTGGGCGCAGGCGCGGTCTCGGCGGTCATCCCCTCGGGCAGGACGAAGACGACCTGCCAGCCCGTTGCCTGCTCATCGATGAGGACGGGCGCCGTCATGGCGATCTCAGCGCCTTCCGGCTCGGTCAGGACAGGCGCGGTCATCGCAATCTCAGCCGCGCCCTTATTGTCGCCGGTGATGTAGTCGAAGAGGCGCAGAAAGCCTGTGCGCGTCGCCTCGTCCCGGCTGCCCGGTGCTGTGGTCTTGGCGATGGCATAGCCGGCATAGGCGCGGATGTGATTGTCGCCTGAGACCCGTTCGACCTCATAGGCCGGCTCCTCGGCCGCCTTGCCCCCGAAGACCGAGCAACCGGCCAGGGCGAGGGCAAGAAGGAGGAGGATCGGAGGCATCGCGGCACGTCGCATGGTCACTATCCTGGTCTAGCGTTGTGGTGGAGGAACTGCACTGCGTACCCTGCCCTTCAAGGCTGCTGACGCCACGATCCATGGGCAGCGGACGCAGGGGCCCCGCCAATGTCCCGGGCTTGACCCGGGACCTCCTATGCGCGTGACCGAAGGCGGTCCCGGTTCAAGCCCGGGACCTTGGCGGTAGGCATCCGCTCCGATGGGCCAGCTCAGCGGCCGCGCAGCTCGCGGCGCATGATCTTGCCCGTGGCCGTGGTGGGCATCGTCTCGACGAAGGCGATCTCGCGCGGGGCGACATGGGGGCTGACGCGGGCACGCACCAGATCCTTGAGTTCGTCGATCAGCGCATCGCCAGGCTCCGCCCCCTCCTGCAGCGTGACGAAGGCCTTCACGATCTCGGTGCGCACAGGATCGGGCACGCCCACCACGGCGGCGAGGGCCACCGAGGGGTGACCCGCAAGGCAGTTCTCGATCTCCACCGGTCCGATGCGGTAGCCCGCGGAGGTGATCACATCATCGGTGCGCGCGGCGAAGCGGAAGTAGCCCTCCTCGTCCATGACCCCTTCATCGCCCGTCAGCATCCAGTCGCCACGGAACTTGTCAGCCGTCTTCTCCGGCTGACCCCAGTATTCGAGGAACATCGCGGCATCGCCGCGGCGCACCGCGATCTCGCCCGTCTCGCCCGGCGGCAGCGGCAGGCCTTCGGCGTCAAGCACGGCCACCTCGCTGCCTGGGAACGCGCGCCCCATGGCCCCGGGGCGGATCGGGCTCAGCGCCTCGCAGTTGCCGATGACCAGGTTGCATTCGGTCTGACCATAGAACTCGTGGATTGCGAGCCCGAAAGCGCGCTCGCCCCATTCCAGGGTCTCGGCGCCGAGGCTCTCGCCGCCCGAGCCGATGCTGCGCAGGCGGGTGTCGTAGCGTTTGGGATCGGGCACGGTGCGCATCAGGCGCAGCGCCGTGGGCGGCACAAAGCTGTTGCGCACGCCATGGCGCGCCATCAGGTCGAGCGCGCGTTCGGGATCGAACTTCTCCATACGATGCGCGATCAGAGGCACACCTGCGCGGAGTGCCGGCAGCGCCATGTTGCAGAGCCCGCCGATCCAGGCCCAATCCGCAGGCGTCCAGGCCAGATCGCCCTCCTGCGGGAAATCGCCATGGGTCAACCGCACGCCGGGCTCATGGCCGAGCAGCACGCGGTGGGCATGCAGGGCCCCCTTCGCAGGCCCCGTGGTGCCGGAGGTATAGGAGATGAAGGCCGGATCCTCGGGCCCGGTCTCGGCGATGCGGATATGGTCCTGCGCCTTACCGAGCTCCTGCCAGAACCCCCAGGCGTCCGGTCCTGGCCGATCGACCGAAAACACCGTCTCGACGCTGGGCACGACGTCGCGCAGGCCGATGACTTTGCCGAGATTGGCATCGTCGGTGACCACGGCACGCGCTTCTGCATCTCCCAAACGGTGGGCCAGCGCCTCGCCGCTGAAGAGCGTGAAGACCGGCACCACGACGGCTCCCAGCATGTAGCAGGCCAGATGGGTGATGATCGTCTCTGGCATCTGCGGCAGCAGGAGACCGACGCGATCGCCCCGCTCGATCCCATGACCCGCCAGCGCATTGGCAAAGCGCGAAGCGGCGCGGGAGAGTTGGATGTAACTATAGTCGCGCCGTGCCCCATCGGGACGCAGATAGATCAGCGCGAGCCGATCCGGATCCGTGCGCGCCCATTTCTCACAGACATCCCAGGCCAGGTTGTAGCGGCCCGGCAAAACCCAGCGGTGGCTGTCGCGCGCCGCCTCCCAGGCGTCTCTGGGCCGGGTGCGGGCCGTGGCCACGGAAGGCTCCGTCATATCCGTCCTCCCATCCGATGTGCCTTGATTCTAAGCACATGGGCGAGGGACGGCAATCCGCGGCGAGGACGGGGCGTCCAAGCTCCCTGCGCTCAGCCCGGGCGCGTGTCCCCAATGGCCGGGATAGCATTGGCGCGCTTGGCCAAGGCCACCAGCTTCGGGTAGCCGGGCTCGAGCAGCCAAGGGTTCGTCGTCGCCACGAAATCATGGAGCGCCGTCAGCACCACATCGGGGCCGGATGGCGCGGTGCCTCCGAGAAACCCTTCGCCCGGCAGGAGCGCCTCGATCTGGGAAAGGCCGCCCACCACTTGGCCCTGCACGCGCTCGAGCCAGGCGTGGTAGTGTAGCTCCTCGGGACGGCGGTTCTTCTCATAGACCACTGCCACGGCTTTATCTGTCGTCGCGCTGCCGATTGCGATCCAGTGGAGCGCTTGGCGCCGAGCAAGCCCGCCCTCGGGCAGCAGCCGCTTCTCCGCCGCGGTGTCGTCCAACCAGTCGCAGATCGCGAAGCACTCGGTGAGCACCATCCCGTCCTCCAACACGAGCGCCGGCACCCGGGCGATGGGATTGACGGCTTTCAAAGTCGGCAGATCATTCGGGTCGGTGGCGGCGAGGGCGCGTAGCTCGAAAGCGCGATCCTGCAGGTTTAGCCAGATTGCGACGCGGCGCACGAAGGGCGAGAGGTAGCGGCCGTAGAGAATCATGCAGGGTCTCCGATGGGGTGCGACAGGCAGGGCTTCCTTCGCACGGGTCGTAGAGCCCGGCAAACCCACGGCGAAAGGCGGCGTTTTCGGCCGTTCCCTCCGGCGCGTCGCCCGCGAAACAGCCAGCTGTCCTGCTGCACCAACACCCCCAGGTTGCCGCTGCCGTCTGTCGAGGATAGGTTCCACGTAGCAACCTGGAGACGTGCATGAACGCGCCCACGCCCCCGATGGCAGCCAGCGGCCCCGCGCCGCTTATCGACCCCTTCGCCCGTGCGATCACCTATCTGCGCGTCAGCGTGACGGATCGCTGCGACTTCCGCTGCACCTACTGCATGTCGGAGCATATGACATTCCTGCCCAAGCGGGATCTGCTGACGCTGGAAGAGCTTGACCGGCTCTGCACCAGCTTCGTGGGCCTCGGTGTGCGCAAGCTACGGATCACTGGTGGCGAGCCGCTCGTGCGCAAGAACATCATGTGGTTCTTCGACCGGATGGGCCGGCATCTTAAAACCGGCGCGCTCGATGAGCTGACACTCACGACGAACGGCTCCCAACTCTCTCGCTTCGCCGGACTGCTGCGCGATGCGGGCGTGCGGCGCGTCAATGTTTCGCTCGACACGCTGAATGCGGACAAGTTCCGCGCGATCACCCGCTGGGGTCGCCTCGAGGATGTGCTCGCCGGGATCAAGGCGGCGCAGGCGGCGGGGCTGCGCGTGAAGATCAATGCCGTCGCTCTGAAGGGCGAGAACGAGAGCGAGCTCTTCGACCTCGTC
>JBCCLX010000030.1:0-18404 GCA_039026635.1 Pseudomonadota bacterium | reverse complement strand
GGCCGCTTCTCGCAGGGCCGGGATCCCGTCATTGGGCGGATAGCGCGAGAGCGTCGCCGTATGCTCGGCCATGACCGGGCCAATGAAGTCGGGCACCGGGTGCTGCGGCTCACCGATGGACATAGGCGTCTCAGGACCGCCCGGGACCACGCCCTCAAGCAGCCTCCGCAAACGCGGAAAGGCGTATTCAGGCAGCGCCTCGAACCGGGCTGGCCCCTGCATCGCGAAATCCTCAACGGCGGGATGTCTTTACGCGCACCCTCACAAGCCTACGGTATCGTCCAAGTGCCCGAAATGCCAGCATTTGCTCTGAGCGCTTACGGGGAAGCCCCGGTCTATGAAGCGCCCGTGGGATATCGGCCACGCGTCTGCGCGGCGCCCGCGCCGTCGTCTCTGGGGCTCCGGTCCTCTGCGCGTCCCTCTCCCGACCAGGGCTTCCCGGCCCCCTGTCCTCCCAGGCCGTCATCGCCTGTGCCCTGGGACAGGTTTGCGCCCACCCACCCCGGACAGGGGGCTCGGGAAGGGGGCCTCGGACAGGGGGCTCTGGAGAGAGGGCTCAAGAGCGGCGTTCTGGGGATGGCAAGCGGGGTTGGTGAGCGGAGGTGCTACGCTCTCAGCGCCTGCTCCGCCTGGGCACCGGCGATGAGGAGGGCCGCTTCCTCGAAGGGGCCTGCCATCAGCATGAGGCCTGCCATGGGATGCCCTGTCGGCAGGGTGAGGGCGCTCAGCGCCAGGAGATTGGCCAGCCGCGTGTTACGCAGGGCGAGCAGGTTCTGTTCGACATAGTAGTCGGGATCCGCGGCGAGGCGGGCGATCGGAGGGGCGCGGTTCGGCACGGCGGGCATTGCGAGCATCCCGTGCTCGGCGATGAAGGCGGCGGTTTCGCGCCCGAGGGTGGCGAAGGTCTCGCGGGCCGTGGCGAGGCGTTCGGGCGGCACCGTCGTACCCGTGCGCACACGGTCTTCGATGCGCGGGTAGAGGGTGTCCGGGCTGGCATCCATCGCAGCGCCCCAAACCGCCCAGGCTTCGGCATTGACGATCCAGGACTGGGTGGCGGCTGTTTCGACCGTCCGGCTGAAGAGGGGCATGGGGCCGCGGGCGATCTGGGCGCCGGCGCGGGCGAGCCGGTCGAGCGCGTCCTCGAAGGCGGCGGCGATGCCTGGGTCGAGCGCGTCGAGGACCACGTCTTCGGGGACATAGAGGCGCAAAGGGGCGCCCTCGCTGGCTGTCTGAGGGGCTGGCGTCGGCAGGGCTGGTGCCGATGTGCCCGTCAGAAGGCCGAGGCCGAGGGCTGCGTCTTCGACGCTCCGCGCCAGGGGTCCGATCGTGTCGAGCGAGGGGGCGAGGGCCACGGTGCCCGTGTTGGGGATCAGGCCAAAGGTTGTCTTGAGGCCGACCAAATCGTTCCAGGCGGCGGGGATGCGGACCGAGCCGCCGGTGTCCGAGCCGATGGCCAGGGCGGCGAGCCCGAAGGCGAGGCTGGCCGCGGCCCCCGATGAAGAGCCGCCCGGCGCGAGCCTGGCGTCATGCCGGTTGGGCGGGGTGGCGGTCATCGGATTGAAGCCGAGCCCCGAGAAGGCGATCTCGGAGAGATGGGTTTTGCCAAGGCAGACGGCACCGGTCGCTGTGGCGCGCGCCAGGACCTCGCCATCCGCCTCCGGCACCCGACCGGCCATCAGGCGCGTGCCGGCTTCGGTAGCGGTACCGGCGCTGTCGACGAGATCCTTCCAGCTGACGGGCACGCCGTCGAGCGGGCCGAGCCGGTTACCCGTTTGTGCCCGATCGCGCGCCGCCGCCGCTTCGCTGAGCGCTCGGGCTCGGGTGGTGCGGGCATAGGCGAGGCTGCCGGCTGGATGGCTTTCGATGGCCTCGAGATAGGCCTCGGCGAGCGCCACGGGGTCGAGCCGGCCGGCGGCGATCGCGCGGCCCTGCTCGGCGGCGGTCAGATGGCGGGCGTCGTCGGCAGCGTGATCCATGGCAGTCCTCGGGCGGTCTCGGGGTCTTGGGGAACGGTTTTCGGACGCGGCAGCGTCTTGGCGGGCGCGACGACGGGCCGTCGGTGTGATGCATGGACAATCGCGGTAGGCGCGCCCTAAGTCAAAACGCATGAGCGAGCGGGTTGAAACCGAGGTTGCGGTGGTGGGCGGTGGGCTGGTTGGCCCGCTCTTGGCCCTGGCGTTGGCCCGCACGGGGCAGCAGGTCGCGCTGGTCGAGCGGGTGCCGGAGAGCCTGCAGGCGGAGCCCGGCTTCGATGGGCGCGCTTATGCCATTGCACTCGCCTCCTCGCGGCTCTTGGGGGCGGTCGGCTTGTGGGGCGATCTGGAGCCGCTGGCCGAGCCGATCCGCGATATCAAGGTGAGCGAGGGACCGGCTGGCGCGCCCGCAGGACTTCACTTCGATCCCCGCGCCCTGGACGAGGCGCGCGTGGGCTGGATCTTGGAGGACCGGTATCTTCGCCGCGCGCTCCTGAGTGCTGTGGCGGCAGAGCCTGGGATCACGCGGATCGGACCGGCCGCGGTCGTCTCGGCGCGTTTTGAGGACGGGTGCGCGCACCTGGGGCTCAACAGCGGCGCGGCGCTGGTGGCGACGCTGGCCGTTGCAGCCGATGGGCGCGGCTCGGCGCTGGCGCGGCTTGCCGGGATCGGCCGGCAGGTCTTTGGCTATGGCCAAACGGGACTGGTGGCCGCCATCGAGCATGAACGTCCCCACCAGGGCATCGCGCATCAGAGCTTTTTCCCGGGCGGGCCCTTTGCGGTGCTCCCCTTGCCGGGCAACCGCTCCGGGCTGGTCTGGTCCGAGCGGGAGGGGGAGGCGCGTCGGCTGATGGCGCTGGACGATGCGGGCTATGAGGTTGCTCTGGCGCGCCGGATCGGGCCGCGGTTGGGGCGGCTGCGTCTTGTCGTGCCGCGCCGGGCGCATCCGCTCTCGCTCGAGCTGGCCGATGCCTATGTGGCGCCTCGTTTGGCGCTGGCAGGCGATGCGGCCCATGGGGTGCATCCGATCGCCGGGCAGGGGCTCAACATGGGGCTGCGCGATGTGGCGGCGCTAGCGGAGGTGATTGTAGGGGCGCGCGGCCGGGGCGAGGACATCGGCGATCCGGGTGTGCTGATGCGCTATGAGCGCTGGCGCCGCTTCGATAATACGAGCTTCGCTTTGGGGATGGATGGCCTGGCGCGCCTGTTCTCGAATGCGAGCCCGCTCCTGGGCGCCCTGCGACGCACGGGCCTGTCGGTCGTCGACGCCTCTGCACCTGCCAAACGGTTCTTCATGCGCGAGGCAGCTGGTTTGGCGGGACGTCTGCCCGTGATGTTGGAGGGGCGGCTGCCGTGACGAGCCTTGGGCGCCTCTTCGATTGGGCGGCGCAGGATTACGATCGGGAGCGGCGCGCCCTCGTACCCTGCTTCGATGCCTTCTACGGCGCGGCGCTTGACGCGCTCGCCAGCCTGCCGTCCGAAGCGCGGATCCTCGATCTCGGCGCGGGCACGGGCCTGTTCTCGGGCTTGCTGGCGGCGGCGCGGCCGGGCGTGTCCTTCACCCTCGTCGATCTCGCGCCCGCGATGCTGGAGCAGGCGGTGGGTCGCTTTGCGGCCCTCGGGGCGTCCGAGCCGGCGCTCGTTGTGGCGGATTATGCGCAAGAGATGCCCGAGGGACCCTTCGATGCCGTGATCTCGGCGCTCTCGATCCATCATGTAGCGGATAAGGCGGGGGTTCTGAGCCGGGCGCGCCGGGTCCTCCGCCCGGGCGCGCCATTTGTGAACGCCGAACAGATCGCGGGAGCGACGGCCGAGGAAGAGGCGTCGCTGGACGCGGCCTGGGAGGCGGCGGCCCTGCAGCTTGGCGCCAGCACCGAGGTGATCGCGGCGGCGCGTGCGCGCATGGCGCATGACCGCTGTGTCAGTCTCGAAAACAATCTGGCGCTGCTGGCCGCGGCCGGGTTTCGCGATATCCACTGCCCCTTTCGCGATGGTCGCTTCGCCGTGCTGGCCGCCCGGGCCCCGGAAGGGCGCGCAGAGCGTCCTGAGCGCAGCCAGAAAGCACCCTGACGGCAGGCTCACGGCATCCGGGGCGCAGCAGGAGCGCAACGCCCCCATCTGCGTCGCCGCCTGGCTAAAGGGGTGTCTTGCAAGGGGGTTTTGCCCGGTTATGGTCGGTGAATGCGTAGTCGGCGCCGCCGGGGGGCAGGATGTTCAACGAGATGACGAACGCCGACGGCGGCACGCGCCCGGCCTATGATCGGGTCGCGGATTGGATCGACCGGACGGGGCTCGATGTCCTGCGCCAGCGCTCGGCCGAGGCGGAAGCGATCTTTCGGCGCATCGGCATCACCTTCGCGGTCTATGGCGAGGGGGGCGATCCGGAGCGGCTGATCCCCTTCGATCTGATCCCGCGCGTCTTTGCCGCCGAAGAATGGCGGGTGCTCGATCGGGGGATCCGACAGCGGTCCCGGGCGCTGAACGCCTTTCTCTTCGACGTCTATCACCGCGCCGAGATCATCAAGGCGGGGCTGATCCCCGAACGGCTGGTCTATGGCAATGAGGCGTTCCAGCCCGCGATGGTGGGGGTCGAGCCGCCGGGGCGCGTCTACAGCCATATCGTGGGTATCGATATCGTCCGCACGGGGCCGGAGCGGTTCCAGGTGCTGGAGGACAACTGCCGCACGCCCTCGGGCGTCAGCTACATGCTCGAGAACCGTGAGATCATGATGCGCATGTTCCCGGATCTCTTCTCGGGCGGCGCGGTTGAGCCCGTGGACCGCTATCCCGACGATCTGCGCGCGACGCTGGAGGAGGTGGCGCCACCGGCCTGCAAGGGCGATCCGAATGTGGTGGTGCTGACGCCGGGGCCCTTCAACTCGGCTTACTACGAGCATTCGTTTCTGGCGGATCTCATGGGGTTGGAGCTTGTCGAGCCCCAGGATCTGTTCGTGGACGAGGGCCTCTGCTGGATGCGGACCACGCGCGGGCCGCAGCGAGTGGATGTGATCTACAGACGCATCGACGACGATTTCATCGACCCGCTGGCCTTCCGACCGGAGAGTGTCTTGGGTGTGCCGGGGCTCTTCAATGTCTATCGTGCGGGCGGGGTGACGCTTTGCTCGGCGCCGGGGGCGGGCGTGGCGGATGATAAGGCGGTCTACACCTATGTCCCGGAGATGATCCGGTTCTACCTCGGCGAGAGCCCGATCCTGGAGAACATCCCGACCTGGCGTTGCGGTGACAGCGATGCGCTGGCCCACGTGCTCGACCGGCTCGAAGAGCTGGTGGTCAAGGAGGTCCATGGCTCGGGCGGGTACGGGATGCTGATCGGGCCGAAGGCAACAGCAGAGCAGCGGGCGGTTTTCGCCAAGAAGCTGCGCGACGATCCGGCGAATTTCATCGCCCAGCCGACGCTCGATCTCTCGGCGACGCCGACACTGGCGCCGGCCGGCATCGGGGCGCGGCATGTGGATTTCCGGCCCTTCTGCCTGGTCGGCAAGGGGATGCGGTTGGTGCCGGGGGGGCTCACGCGCGTGGCGCTCAAGGAAGGCTCGCTGGTGGTGAACTCGAGCCAGGGCGGCGGGGTGAAAGACACATGGGTCTTGAGCGAATGAGGGGCGCGCTGACGGACGCCCCGGCTTCGCGGGCTTTGCCCGCTCAGCGGCCCGCCCGCCAGCCGCGCCCCTAACGTAGGCCTGCGATCGGCCGGGGCGATCGGCCACGGTTTTCGGATAGCTCGTTAGGCGGTTTGGCGGGGCGCGCGACGGCGGAAGGCGGCGAGGCCGCCGAGGCCGGCAAGCAGCATGAAGGCCGCAGGAGGCAGGGGCACCGGCTCAAGCTGGTCGAAGGCCGCGACGAAGATGCCCTCGCCGCCGCCACCGAAGCTGACCTCCATGGCGATGCCGAAGTCGCTGAGGGAGAAGCTCAAGATATTGCTGACGATGCGCTGCGTGCCGGTCGCGTCGGTCACGGTGTCGCCGAAGAGCAGCACGTCGAGGATGTTGCCCATCATATCCGTGGCGAAGAGCCCGCTTCCGCCGGCGGTTGAGGCGAGGAAGGCGACCTGCCCGGTGTCGTTGATCTCTATGTCGCTGCCGATAAAGCCCGTGAAGGTCCGGCCCGTGCTGCCGGCGGCGTCGCCCTCGAAGGCGATGGTGGTGGTGCCACCGCTTGGGGCGCCGAGGAAGACGCCGCTGTCATTGCCGCTGCTGTCGGGCGTGGTGTCGCCGACAAAAGCGGTCTGCCCAGCGGCATTGATCTCGACGTTGGTGCCGCTGAAGCCCGTGAAGGTCTGGCCCGTACCACCGGCAGCGTCGCCCTCGAAGGCGATGGTCGTCGTACCGCCGATGAGAGCGCCGAGGAAAACGCCGCGGTCGTTGCCGCTGCTGTCGGGTGTGGTGGAGCCGAAGAAGGCAGTTTGCCCGGCGTTGTTGATCTGCGGCGCGTTGAAGTCCGTGAAGGTCTGGCCCGTGCCGCCGGCGGCGTCGCCCTCGAAGGCGACGGTGGTGGTGCCGCCGGTCGGGGCGCCGAGGAAGATGCCGCGGTCGTTGAAGCTGCCGTCGGGCGTGGTGAAGCCGAAGAAGGCGGTCTGCCCGGTGTCGTTGATCTGTGGCGCGTTGAAGCGAAAGAACGTCTGGCCCGTGCCACCGGCGGCGTCGCCCTCGAAGGCGACGGTGGTCGTACCGCCGGCGGGGGCGCCGAGGAAGAGGCCCTCGTTGTTGCCGCTGCTGTCAGGCGTGGTGGGACCGCGGAAGGCGGTCTGCCCGGCGGCGTTGATCTGCGGCGGGTTGAAAAGCGTGAAGGTCTGGCCCGTACTGCCGGCGGCGTCCCCCTCGAAGGCGATGGTGGCGGTGCCGCCGGTCGGGGCGCCGAGGAAGACGCCCTCGTTGTTGCCGCTGCTGTCGGACGTGGTGAAGCCGAGGAAGGCGGTCTGACCGGCGCCGTTGATCTGCGGGTCGAAGAAGGACGTGAAGGTCTGGCCCGTACCGCCGGCGGTATCGCCCTCGAAGGCGGTGGTTGTGGTGCCGCCGGTTGGGGCGCCGAGGAAGAGGCCCTCGTCGTTGCCGCTGCTGTCGGGCGTGGTGTTGCCGACAAAGGCGGTCTGCCCGGTGTCGTTGATCTTTGGTGCGGAGAAGCCCGTGAAGGTCTGGCCCGTGCCGCCAGCGGCGCTGCCTGTCGCAGCGATCGGGTTGAGGGTGAGTGCCGTGGCTGGAGTCGCAGCAACGACCAAGAACGCAACCGCCGTGACCGAAAGAATGCCCTTCGCCATGGAACCCCCAATCAATTACCTAAGGTTAGGTAGCCCAGAGGATCGGGGCCCGTAAAGCATGTATTCCCGCTTTGGCGATGCGTGGTCTTGCGGCATGCTGTAGCGCGCCCTTCCCTGCTCGGACGTTTCCGGGGGCTGCCCTCGCTGGCCGCGCCGAGACGCGGTGCGGCAAGCCGGGCCAGTTGTGAGCGGGTGCGAAACCTCCTAACGATAACTTAACGGGACGCGGAGGGGCGGGCATGCTGAGCCGGACGGCCGAAAGCCTGTATTGGACCGGGCGCTATATGGAGCGGGCCGAATGTACCGCGCGGCTCATCGAGATGGGTCACCGGATGGCGACGCTGCCTGGGAGTTACTCCGATCGCGAATGGCGCTCGGTGGCCGCCGCCTCGGGCTGCGGGCATCTTTTTGAGGAAGAAGTGCAGATCACCGATGCGGCGATCATTCGCTCCTTGATGCTGGATAACGACAACGCCTCTTCGATCCGGTCCTGCCTGACGAATGCGCGCGCCAACGGCCGGGCGGTGCGCACGGCGCTGACGCGGGAGATGTGGGAGGCGCTCAATGATGGCTGGCGCCGGCTCGACGAGTACGACACGGCGCAGGCGCAGCGGGATCTGCCGGCGCTCCTCGACTGGGTCAAGGGACGGGCGGCGCTCTTTCGTGGCGCCACCATGACCTCGATGCTGCGCCATGACCGCTATGATTTTCTGACGCTGGGCGTGCATGTGGAGCGAGCGGATATGACGCTGCGGCTTCTCGATGTGAAGTACTATGTGCTCTTGCCCGAAACGGAGGTGGTGGGCGGCGGGCGTGACCATTATCAGTGGACGAGTGTGCTCCATGCGACCTCGGCGCTCAGGGCCTTCCACCATGTCTATCGCGGCGACTACAGCCCCTGGAAGATCGCGGATTTCATGATCCTGAACCGGTCTTTTCCGCGGAGCCTGGCCTTTTGCTACGACCAGATCGGCGATTGTCTGGATCGGCTCGCCCGTGGCTATGGGGAGCGCCATCCCTGCCATGCGACGGCCAGCGAGATGATCGCGCGACTGCAGGACGCGGAGATGGGCGAGCTTTTCGAGCATGGGCTGCATGAGTTCGTCTCGAGCGCGGTCACGCATACGCGGCGCCTCAACTCGGAGATCTACCGCGCTTATCACTTCTGAGCCCCATCCGACCCCCTACTGAGCCCCGTTTCGCGCTTCTGCGCTTGTGATGGAGCAGCCATGCGCCTCTCGATCGATCACCGCACCGTCTACCGCTACGACCCGGCGCCTGCTGCTTTGGCGCTGCGGCTGCGGCTTTGGCCGACGCAGACGGCGCAGCAGCGTCTTCTCGCTTGGTCGGTGAGCGTGAACGGCGAACCGGTCGAGCCGCTGCTGACGACGGGATATGGCCAGGCCGAGGCGCTTTGGTTCGACAAGCGGTCGAGCGCGGCGATCGAGGTGCGGGCGACGGGGACGGTGGAGACGGTGGATGCAGCGGGCGTCCTTGGGCGCGAGGCGCGCATCCGCCCCGGGCTCTATCGCCGCAAGACCGAGCTGACCGAGCCGGATGGGAGCGTCATCGCCCTGGCGGAGACAGCGGCCAAAGAGGCGGATGGGGAAGGGGCGCTGGCGGAGCTTCATGCCCTCAATGCGGCGGTGAACAGCGCGCTCGACTATCGCTCGGGGGCGACGGATGCCACGACGACAGCGGCGCAGGCCTTGGCGCTCGGTGCCGGTGTTTGTCAGGACTTTGCCCAGCTCTTCATCGCCGTCTCGCGCCATCTCGGCCATCCCGCGCGCTATGTGGTCGGCTATCTGCATGACGCTCAATCCCCAGAGATGGCGAGCCATGCCTGGGCGGAGGCGCATGTGGAGGGCCTCGGCTGGATCGGTTTCGATCCGGTCCATGATGTCTGCCCGGCGGAGACCTATGTGCGCCTCGGCGTCGGTTTCGACGCCGCCGATGCCGCGCCGATCCGGGGGACGATGCGCGCAGGTTCAGCCGAAGAGATCGACGTCAGCGTGAGCGTGGCGGCGGGCGCGACGCAGCAGCAGAGCCAGGGCTGAGGGGCGCGGGCCCGTAGTCTGGCGGCCGTGACTTGGTGAAGCCGTGTTGAAGCCTCAATGACGCGGGTCCTTGGGGTGACCGCGTCCGGAGGCTCTAAGCTTTTGATGGTCGAATCGAAAAGGCTCCGTTAGCGCTCGCTCCCGGGGACGGCCTTGGGTCCTCAGGCAGTCGCTCGGGGCGCGGACATGACCTATTGCGTAGCGCTGAAGCTCGATGCCGGGCTCGTGATGTTGGCCGATACGCGGACCAATGCCGGCGTGGATAACATCTCTCGCTTTCGCAAGATGTTCACCTGGGAGGTGCCGGGCGAGCGGGCGATCTGTCTGATGTGCGCCGGGAGCCTCTCAATCACGCAGGGCGTGGTGACACAGGTCGAGACGGCGGTGCGGCGGGCGGCGGCCGGGGAGGAGGTTGAGACGATCCTCAATGCCGAGAGCCTTTATCGCGTGGCCGAACTTGTCGGCGGCTATATGGCGTCGATGCAGGCGCAGTATCGCGAAGCGCTCGCCGAACATGGCGCGGCGGGGGATGCCTCGATCATCATCGCAGGGCAGCGTGCGGGCGGGGCGCATCGTCTCTTTATGATCTACAGCCCCGGCAACTTCATCGAGGCGACCGAAGACAGCCCGTACATGCAGATCGGCGAGCACAAGTACGGCAAGCCGATTTTGGATCGGGTGATCGCCCCTGAGACGCCCCTCAGCCGTGCGCTCAAGGCCGTCTACGTCTCTATGGACTCGACACTGCGCTCCAATCTTTCAGTGGGAATGCCCCTGGATCTCGCCGTGATCCGCGCCGGAGAGTGCCGCTTGGCGGTGTATCGCCGGATCGAGGATGGGGATGGTGAGTTTACGGATATCGCCGAGCGCTGGTCTGCGGCGTTGCGCGGTGCTTTCGGATCGATCCCGGATATCCAAGGGATCTGACGATCGGGAGCCTCTGTTGGGATGTTGGGGCGCGCTGGCGAGCGCCCCGGCTTCACGCCCGTTCCGGGCGTTCAGCGGCCCGCCCACCAGCCATGCGCCCCTCAACCGATTGGCGATCTCTGTGTCATCGAAACAGAGACGGTGATGTCGCGCGCCACGGGCGGCGTAGCCGGCCGCGGATCGAGGGGGCTCGATGCCCCCTCGATCCGGCTACGATCATGCCGGTGAGCGGCAGGCTGTGGCAGGAGATCAGATCTCGCCGCGGCTCATCATCCCGGCCATCTCCTCGGCCTGGCGGATTGCCAGTGCCACGATGGTGAGCGTGGGGTTCTCTGCCGCACCGGTCGTGAACTGCGAGCCGTCCGAGATGAACAGATTGGCGATGTCATGGGTCTGGCCCCATTTGTTCACCACGCCGTCCCGTGCCTTCTCGCTCATCCGGTTGGTCCCGAGGTTATGGGTCGAGGGATAGGGCGGGGTTGGCATCGTCCGCACGGCACCGACCGCGTCATAGACCGCCGAGCCCTGAGCATAGGCGTGGTTGCGCATCGCGACATCGTTCGGGTGGTCGGTGAAGTTCACATTGGGCACGGGCAGGCCGAACTGGTCGCGTTCGTTCGGGTGCAGGGTGATGGCATTGCTCTCCTGCGGCATGTCTTCGCCCACGAGCCACATGCCGGCCATGTTCTCATAGCCGTCCATGGCGGTTGTGAACGCCCGGCCCCAGGCGCCGGGGTTGAGGAAGGCCGCCATGAAGGGCACGCCGATCGACAGCGTCTCCATCTCATAGCCACCCACGAAGCCCCGTGAGGTGTCATTGTGGGACTCGTCCGTGATGATCCCCGCCATGGTGGTGCCGCGCCACATGCGCACGGGCTCGGGGAAGATCGCATAGACCGATCCCGTCATGTGCCGCATGTAGTTGCGTCCCACCTGGCCCGAACTGTTGGCGAGCCCGTCCGGGACCATCGACGATGCCGAGTTCAACAGGAGCCGCGGGCTCTCGATGGAGTTACCGGCCACGGCGACCACCCGGGCCGCCTGGCGGCGTTCGGTCCCGTCCCGCTCGGCATAGACGACGCCCGTGACGCGCCCGTCGTCCCCATGCTCGATGCGCAGCACATGGGCGTGTTCGCGGACTTCGAGATTGCCCGTTGCTTCGCCGGCCGGGATCTCGGTATAGGCCGTCGACCATTTTGCGCCGTATTTGCAGCCCTGGAAGCAGAAGCCGAGCTGTTGGCAGGCCGCGCGGTCACCGCCGGGCACCGCGTTGATCGCCATGCGCCCGGTATGGACGTCCTCGTAGCCGAGCTTCTTCGCGCCCGCCTCGAAGACCTTGAAGTTGTTGTTGCCCGGCAGGCCCGGCAGGCCGTTCGTGCGGGTCACCCGCATCTTGGCCTCGGCCTTGGCGTACCAGGGATCCATCTCGGCGGCATCGATCGGCCAATCGAGGAGGCTTGCGCCCGGGACACCCCCATAAGTACTCGCGGCCTTCCACTCGTGCTCCTGGAAGCGCAGCGACGCACCGGCCCAGTGGGTCGTCGAGCCGCCCACGGCCTTGACGATCCAGGCCGGTAGTCCGGCGAAGTCCTTCGAGACGCGCCAGCCGCCGGAGGTGGTCCGTTTGTCGAGCCAGGCGAGCTGCCCGAAGCTCTCCCATTCGTCGTTGATGTAGTCGTCGGGCAGATGGCGCCCGCCCGCCTCCAGTGCGACGACGGAGACGCCTTTTTGCGCCAGCTCATTGGCGAGCGTGCCGCCGCCCGCGCCGGTGCCGATGACGACGACGACGCTGTCGTCGGAATGATCGAAAGGTGCAGTCATGATCTTATCCCCCTCAGAGCCAGCTGATGTCGTCGAAGCCGCGGTTGATGTAACCGCCATGCTCGAAGGAGGAGCCCTCGTAGCCGAAGATCGGCCAGACGGCTTTTTGGTTGTAGAGGCTCACGACAAGCCCGCCGCGGATGGTCTGAAAGAAGGGCGTGCCCTCGATCTGGCGGAGCAGCGCGACGCGATCGGCTTCCCAGCCGGCGCCGAGATAGCTGCCATGCCCCGCACTTGAGGCCAGCGTGTCGAGGGTGGCCACACCGCCTTCGATCATCGCGGCATGGGCGGGATCCTCCTGGGACTGCTCGTCATGGCCTTTCACGGCGATGGCGTAGTTGGCGTCGGGGATCCGGTCGTGGGGGTAGATGTCGCGCGCCATCTGGATCAGCGTCGCCATGGTGGCGGGTGCCAATCCCCTCACTTCCATGGCCCAGGACTGGGTGGCATGGGCGACGAAACCGCCGCCGACGACCAGAGCGGCACCGGCGGTTGCGCCTTGCGCGAGCAGGGCGCGCCGGGTCAGACCCCGCAGGCCCGTCTCGGAGCGTGGTGTAGAGCCGATATCGGCTTTCATGGGTATCCTCCCTTTATTCTGGCTACCTCCCGGCCCCTTCTCAGGGGGCTTGGGGTTGCTGGTTGGGTGCTGGGCTCCTCAGCCCAGTCTTTTCTTCACGTCAGCAGCAAAGTCCTCGTAGCGACGGACAGATTTCACATCGACCTGCACATGTTGGCCGTGCAGCTTCATGATCGGCAGATCGAAGAGGATGGCGTCGAGCGTGTCCGGCCCGTCGACATTGACGACCGCGAAGACCC
Source organism: Pseudomonadota bacterium (assembly GCA_039026635.1). Classification (GTDB taxonomy): domain Bacteria; phylum Pseudomonadota; class Alphaproteobacteria; order Rhodobacterales; family Rhodobacteraceae; genus Thermohalobaculum. The sequence continues at coordinate 5,538 of JBCCLX010000030.1, read as the reverse complement.
GCCGCTCGCCGACGACTTTCCAGAGATCGACGACGACGCCGGCATCCTTGGCGCCGAGCGCGGCATCGGCCTCCTGAGCCCAGACGGTGAAGAGATCCTGTTGGGATTGGGCGTCGCCGTATTCGACGGTGAAGGAGAGGTGATAGAGCATTCAGCCTCCGTTACTGGTAGCGGCCTGCGCGCTGCAGGACCTCGATCTCGTAGCCATCGGGATCGGCGACGAAGAAGAACTTCGCGATGGGGGGTGTGCCCGGACCACCGGGGGCGAATTCGACCAGCTTGCGCGGGTTCAGCCCTTCGGCTGTGAAGCGGGCATGCTCGGCTTCCAGATCATCGACGCAGACCGCCACATGGCCGTAGCCGCTGCCGAGGTCATAGGCCTCGGTCTGCCCTTTGTTGATCGTGAGCTCGAGCTCGAAATCGTTCTCCGCGTTCCGGAGATAGACGAGGGTGAACTTCTCGAAATCGAGCCTGTCGGCGACCTTGAGTCCGAAGCCCCGGTCGTAGAAATCGAGTGAGCGCTGTTCGTCCAGCACTCGGATCATCATATGGATCGCTTTGGCCATACCCTCTGCGACGCCCCTTTCTTGCCGCCTAGTGAGAGCTAAGGCTAGCAGTCGGCAGGACGTCCGGGTGGTAGCCTGATACTACGCGGCCACGGCCGGATCGCGGTCTGCGCCGGAGATGCGACGCAGATGCACCAAGCAGGTGCAGCGCAGGAGCGAGGTGAAATTGCGCGCCTCGCCATGGCGCTCCAGCACTTCCGAGTGCAGCTTAGACAGAAACTGCGCGAGGCTCGTGCCCTCGCCCTCGGCGATCTGTTCGAGCACCTCCCAGAAGGCGGCCTCGAGCCGGATCGAGGTCGAGTGGCCGTTCAGCCGAACCGAGCGGGTCTCGCAGTCATAGGTGCCGGGATCCTGCCCGGCGAAAATCTGGCACATGCGCCATCCTCCCTGCGCCACCCTGAGGGGCGGTCTGTGCTTTTCGGTGACGATACGGCGCTTTGCGATGCAACAGCAACAGGGCAGCCCTGCGCGGAGCCGACACGGTCCGTCATCTTGAGGTTGTGGGTGTGCAGGAGTGCGGCGCCCGTCAGGTGCCTCCGCGCTCATCCTTGCCGGCGACGCCTGGCAAATCGGGTGGCGCAGCGCCAGGCTCGGCTTGGGCGGAGGAGGTTCCAGCCTCTGTGTTGGCGGGGGCATCATCGGCGGTGATCGAGGCTGCCAAGGCGTTGAGATCGAGCGTCTCGGCTCGGGCGTCTGCGCGCTTCTTGGCATCCGCGATCTCTGGCTTCAGTCGTTCGACTGCTTCGGCCAGCAAGGTCTCGCCGGTGTATTCCATCAGAACCATGCCGATACGCATCGCGTTGATACTCGGCTCGCCATCGCCGCTTAGGATCGCGGCGACGCGTGTGTTGAGCATCTTCTCGTCGGAGGCAGAGAGGTTCTGCATTGCGTCGCAGCAGTATTGCGCAAGGTCTTGGGCCGCGCAATCCACCGGAACACTGCGCATCAGTTCGGCCGCCTGGCGCGCGCGGTGGAGCGCACGCTGCCTGTCGATCGCGCGGTCGGTCGTATTCAAAAATTCTCGATCAGGAAGGACGGTCCCACCGCCACCTCCATATCGCCCGCCTTGGCGCGCGCGATGGACGATCGGAAGAAGGCGGCGCCGCCGAAGGACGCAAGCAGGATCTCGTAGATTAACTCAGTAGAGGTTGTCAGTGTGGCGCCATCAGCTGCTTCCACAACGTCGAACACTTGGATCAGATAGAGCGCCGCCAGGCTGATCACTCCATTGATGACCACGTAGATCCCAACGGCGCGAATTCGGAAAAGCGCGCCGGGATCGTCGCGATAGCGCGAGATGAGTTCCGCAAAGCCGATCAGAGCGCCGAGCAGGAAGACCAAGGTGTAGGCCGCCCACATGGCGCGCGACGCCTAGGAAAGGCTGGCGACGCGCTTGCCGAGCGCGGTGAGATGCAGTTCCTGCTTCTCGTTGTCCACGGTCACGAGGCCATCGACGGCGCTGTCTTTCACCGCCCGCGCCAGGGTGTGCGCGTCATAGGCAGTGCTCAGGCCCATCAGTCCCTTCAAGGGCGCAGAGCCACCGGATTGGAGTAGTGCCTTCAGCATCGTGCCGCGGACCGGGGCGACCTGCATCTTGCTGGCCGCACCTACTTCCGTCCAAGAGTGCGCCTTCGACGTCAGAGGGTCATCGCCGGTCGGCACCCAGCCAAAAGAAAATTTGTCGGTCATCGATCCGCCATGTTGCTCCGCCTGCGAATATAGGACGCGGAAGCGGCGCATGCACCAGGTTTCGCCCCACCCGGCCAGCCGTCAGCGGGGGCTGCGTTTGGCGAGGATGCGTTGGAGGGTTCGGCGGTGCATGTTGAGGCGGCGTGCCGTCTCGGAGACGTTGCGGTCACAGAGTTCGAAGACGCGTTGGATATGCTCCCAGCGCACCCGATCGGCCGACATCGGGTTCTCCGGTGGCTCGGGCTTCTCCTCGGCGGAGGAGAGCAGCGCCTTCTCCACGTCATCCGCGTCCGCGGGTTTGGAGAGGTAGTCGATGGCGCCGGTTTTGACGGCGGCTACGGCCGTCGCGATCGCGCCATAACCAGTGAGCACGACAGAGCGGCATTCCGGCCGGCTCTCGGCCAGCGCCTCGACGACATCGAGCCCGTTGCCGTCCTCAAGCCGCAGATCGATCACCGCATAGGCCGGGGGTTTGCCGCGGGCGACCGCGAGCCCTTCTTCCACCGTCTCCGCCAGCACGGGGGCGAAGCCGCGCTTCTCCATCGCCCGGCTCAAACGCGTGCGAAAGGCCACGTCGTCATCGAGGATGAGCAGCGAGTTATCCTGTCCGATCACGCCATCCGGCATCGATCACTCCCTCATTGGGTTTCCTTGGGGGAGATGCGGGTATGTGACGGAATTTCAACGGCTGCGACGCTTTGCACCACGCGGCTCTGGCTCAGCCGGTAAGGCCGCGAGCCTCCAAGACGCGACGCACCTCGGCCGCTGTTTCCTCAGGCGGAAAGCCATTGCGGAAGATGCGCACCACGCCCTCGCCCGGCAGCTGGAAATAGGTGAAGGCCGTGTGGTTCAAAAGATAGGCCTCCGGATTGTCCGGGTTGTTCACGCGGCTGAAGTAGACCTTGTAGTCGACCGTGACCTCCTTCAGCGTCTCCCCTTCCGCGCGCAGACCGATCATCTCGGGATGCATGGCATCGACGAAATAGCCGAGCTGCTCCTCCGTATCGCGCTCGGGATCCACGGTGACGAAAACGGGCGTGACCTCGATCCCATCGGCGGCCAACAGATCCACGGCATCGGCCATGTGTTGGACATCGAAGGGGCAGACATCGGGACAGAACGTATAGCCGAAATAGAGCAGTGTGGGGCCGTCGATCAGCGCCTCCGACGTGATCTCCTCGCCCTCATGCGTTGTCATCGTAAACGGGCCGCCGACATCGGAGCCCGACGCGTTCATCGCCGAGGGGCCCAGCGTCCCGTCGGCCGGCGTGTCGACGGCGACCCAAACGCCTGCGCCGACAGCGACAACGACGACGAGGGCGGCGGCGCCGATCATGAGCTTTTGCATGGCCATCTCTCCAATGGGTGGCGTGCATCTATGCTAGGAGTGCTGAGGAAAGCCATGGTTGCGCTGCATTGCAAGGTTGCAGAGCAAGATGACGCGGCGGCTGTCGATCTCGTGATCAAGACTATCCTCCCGATCGAGCGGCAGGCAAAGGGGACGAAATGGCGGAGGATGGGTCGAGCTTCCTTTTCGACATGCGTGCCCGTGGGGATTGGGTGCGGCTGCGCACGCTGCTGCTGCTGCGCTGGATCGCGGTGATCGGTCAATCCGTCGCGGTGATCACCGCCGAGCTTGCGATGGGCTACACGCTGCCTCTGCCGCTCTGTGCGGCGCTGATCTCCGGGGCGGTGCTGGCGAATATGGTGGCAGCCACGGTCTTTCCCTCGGCGACGCGCCTCTCGGAGCGGGTGACGCTCACCTCCCTGATGTTCGATCTGGTGCAGATCGTGGCGCTTCTTATGGTGACGGGCGGGCTGAACAATCCGTTCGCGCTGCTGGTGCTCGCGCCGGTCACGATCTCAGCCTCGGCGCTGCGCCTGCAGCCGACGCTCTGGCTTGGGATCGCGGCCATCGTGCTGGTCTCGGCCATGTCCAGCCTCTACCTGCCGCTGATCGGGCCGGACGGGGAGGCGCTGGAGCTGCCGATCGACTACCGCGGCGGTGTCGCGGCCGCCATCGCCATAGGTGTTGCCTTCCTCTCGCTCTATGCCCGGCGGGTCACGGTTGAGGGTTATGCCATGAGCCAGGCGCTATCGGCGACGCAAGTGGCGCTGGCGCGCGAGCAGCGGCTGGCGGCGATCGGCGGCATCGCTGCGGCTGCGGCGCATGAGCTCGGCACCCCCCTCGCGACAGTCAAGCTCGTTGCCAAGGAGCTGGCGCGCGAGCTCGAAGATCGCCCCGAGCTGGCGGAGGATGCGCGGCTGATCCACCGGGAGGCCGAGCGCTGTGGCCGCATCATGGCCGATCTGGCCCGCACGGGCCGCGAGGATGCACATATCCGCACAGCGCCCGTCTCCTCCGTTATCGAAGAGGCCGCCGCCCCCCATGCCGACCGGGGTAAGCAGATCGTGCTGATGCTGGAGGAGGAGGAGATCTGTGACGGGGCGCCTGGCTTTGAGGATATGCCCATCGTCGAGCGCCGTCCCGAGCTGATCCACGGGCTGCGAAATCTGGTCCAAAACGCCGTCGATTTCGCCGAGAGCACTGTCTGGGTGAACGTGCACCAGGAGCGCGGATCGCTGATCTTGAGTGTCGGCGACGATGGCCCTGGTTTCAGCCCCGAGGTGCTGCCCCGTCTCGGCGAGCCCTATGTCTCAACCCGCGCGCGCGGGCTCAGCGCCGCAGGGCCACCGACCGGCATCCTGGCGCTCGGTCCCACGGGTGGTCGCGGGGATGGTTATGAGGGCATGGGCCTCGGCGTTTTCATCTCGCGCACTTTGCTCGAGCGCACCGGCGCGCGCCTTCGCTTTGCCAATGTGCCGCGCCGCGCGAGCGTTTGGGGACCGACGGGCGCTCTGATCGAGGTGCGCTGGCCACCGGGCACGATCGAGCGGAGCAAGGCCGAGAGCCGCCGTCTGCACGACGCCTAGCGCCAGGCGAGATCAACGTCGGAGGAGGGGTGCGGGAGAGCCAGTAACGCTCTTCCCGCTCTGTGACGCCCACCGTTTACCAAGCATCAACTGGCTGACGGGCAAAGTAAACCGTCCCGCCAGTCGCTTGCGATCTATCCGCGTCGCAAAACGATTTCAGGGGTATGGAGGATTCTTGTGTCGCGCCTTCCGGTGCATGTTACACTTTCGGTAGAGCTTTTGGGGACCACCCGTGCTGGTGTCACTTTGGATCGTCCTGCCCGTCTTTCTCGTGGTTGTCGCGGGTATTGGCGGCGTCGCCCTGCGCCGGACCGCTCTGGCAGATGCCGGACGCGAGGCGGCGGAGGCG
>JBCCLX010000029.1:0-18438 GCA_039026635.1 Pseudomonadota bacterium | reverse complement strand
TTGACCGCATCGCCCAGCATCTCTTCGGCGATCTTATCGAGCGCCTCGCGGGCGTGGCGGTCGGTCTCGTCCTTAAAGTCGGGCGGAAAATACTGCCCGACCAGCGACATGCCGAAATCGGGCAGGACGCTGAGGAGGTGAACGTGGCTGCCCGTACGCTTTGCCTCGCGCATCGCCTCTGGCAGCGCTTGGCGCCAGGAGGCCTCGAACTCGGGATCAATGGGAACGAGGATAGTGGCCATAGTCGTCTCCTAAGCGAGGCCTTACTCAGCGGCGGCTGCCGCAGTGCCGAAGCGCGGCATGGCAGACAGACCCAAGCGGCGGCGCTGAAGCGCAACGACGCCGGCGAGGATCAGAAGGGTGGGGATGAAGATCAGGTACTTCGTCGGCTGAGCGACGGGCTGGAGCACCTCGATCACCTCTTGGTCCCAGTCGAGCCCGGCCTCGGAGGCAACGCTGCCGAAGGCGACATCGTCGACCATCACTTTGCCGTCCGTCTCAATGAGCGTGATCCCGGCGGCCTCGATGCGCGCGGCACCGTCGGCCTCGCCGGTCATCGGCACAAGCGCGGTGAAGGTGATCGGATCGCCGTATTCGTTGAGCCCGGCCATGGTGAGCCGCAGGTCCTGACCCTCCGGCACAGCGGCGGCGGCGGCGGCGATCTCGGTAGGGGCCGCCTGCTCGAAGGGCGCCACGATCTGATCCATCCAAAAGCCCGGGCGGAAGAGCGAGAAGGCGATGAGCAAGAGCAGCGCCCCCTCCCAGATCTTGTTGCGCGTGATGAAGTAGCCCTGCGTCGCGGCGGCGAAGAGGAGCATCGCTATCGTCGCGACAATGAAGACGAAGAAGCCCTCCAAATAGGTCACGTCGATCAGCAGCAGATCGGTGTTGAAGATGAAGAGGAAGGGGAGGGCTGCGGTGCGCAGCGAATAGAAGAAGGCAACCAGGCCCGTCCGGATCGGATCACCGCCTGAGACCGCGGCGGCCGCAAAGCTGGCGAGGCCGACGGGCGGCGTCACATCCGCCATGATCCCGAAGTAGAACACGAAGAGATGCACCGCGATCAGCGGCACGATGAGGCCGTTCTGCTGGCCTAGCGTCACGATGACGGGTGCCAAGAGCGCCGAGACGACGATGTAGTTCGCCGTCGTCGGCAGCCCCATGCCCAGCACCAACGAAAGGATCGCGGTGAGCGCCAGGATCGCCATGATGTAGCCGCCTGAGAGCACTTCGACGACTTCGGCCAGTGCTGTGCCCACGCCCGTCTGGCTGACGACGCCCACGATGATGCCGGCCGTGGCGGTCGCGATGCCGATGCCGATCATATTGCGAGCGCCAGCGACGAGGCCCTGGATCAGATCGTTGATGCCGTTCATCGTCTCGGCGGGCAGGAGCGAGAGCTCGCCCTTCATGATCGCCGAGAGCGGGCGCTGGGTGACCAGGATGAAGATCATGAAGGCTGCGGCCCAGAAGGCTGAGAGCCCGGGCGAGAGCCGGTCCACCATCAGCGCCCAGACGAGCACGATCACCGGCAGGACGAAGTGCAGCCCCGATTTCACGGTCGGCCCCGGCAGCGGCAGCTTGGCGCCGGGTTTGTCGAGGTCCGACATCTCCGGCGTTGGGTAGCGCGTCGAGAGGAGCAGGAGCCCAAGGTAGAGCAGCGTCAGGAACCCGAAGACGATGTAGCCGGCGGTGTCCGGGAAGGCCGGCCGGATCCAGCCCATGCCATAGTAGACCGCGAAGCTGAGGGCGCAGATCGCGGCAACGCCCACGGCGATGCCCATCAGGCGCTGCATCAGCGGCCCGGGCACATAAGCGCGCTCCATGCCTTTCATGCCGGCCTTCATCGCCTCGAGATGCACGATGTAGACGAGCGCGATGTAGGAGATGACGGCCGGCAGGAAGGCGTGCTTGACGACCTCGAAGTACGGAATGCCGACATATTCGACCATCAGGAAGGCCGCGGCCCCCATCACCGGCGGCATGATCTGACCATTGACCGAGGAGGCCACCTCGACGGCGCCCGCCTTCTCGGACTTAAAGCCGACCTTCTTCATTAGCGGGATCGTGAAGGTGCCCGTGGTCACGACGTTCGCGATCGAGGAGCCCGAGATCAGGCCCGTCATGGCCGAGGAGACAACGGCGGCCTTCGCCGGCCCGCCCCGCATATGGCCCATCAGCGAGAAGGCGACCTGGATGAAGTAATTCCCCGCCCCCGCCTTATCGAGAAGCGAGCCGAAGAGCACGAAGAGGAAGACGAAATCGGTGGAGACGCCGAGCGCGATGCCGAAGACGCCTTCGGTGGTGATCCAGTGGTGATTGATCACCTCGCCGAGCGAATTGCCCTTATGCGCGATGATCGAGGGCATGAAGGGGCCGAGGAAGGTGTAGGCGAGAAAGATCGTCGCCACGAGCACGAGCGCGGGGCCGAGGGCGCGCCGCGCCGCCTCCAGCAGCAGCATCAGGCCGAGGGCGCCGACGACAAGGTCCTGCAGGATCGGCGCGCCGACGCGGCTGGCGATCTGCTCGTAGAAAAGGAAGAGGTAGAGCGCCGATAAGGCACCGCCGATCGCCATGGCCCATTCCCAGGGCGGCACCCGATCGGTCGGCGAGCCGAGGACGACCCCACCGATTACCAGCGCAGCGACGACGGGGACGATGAAGACGACCGCTCCTGAGCCGCCGTACATGAAGAGGAGGCCAAGGATCAGCGGGACCGCCACGGCGAGGCCCGTGCCGAAGACGGAGCGCGTGGCCGGAAAGGCGAGGAAGGCCAGGAACAGCGCGAAGGCAAGATGGATCGAGCGTGCCTCGTTGGACCCGAAAACCCCAAACTCGAGAATGAAGGGGATGGGAGAGGCGATCCAGAGCTGGAAGAGCGACCAGGCCACGGCCGTGCAGAGGATCAGCATACTGACCGCACCGCCAGGGTCGCGCGCACCGGTGTCGGCGGCGGCCACCATCTCGTCAATCTCGGATTGGCTGAGACCTTGGTTCTCGGCTGTCTGTTCGCTCATCGGCCCGGTCTCCTCGACATTGGGGCGGCGAGGCGGGAGCTCCGCCTGCCGCAGGCGCCGTCGGTGGGGCAGAACGCCACTCTACGGACGCCGGTAAGGTGGGGTTTTACCCCACCTCCAAAGTGCGGCGCGCCCCGAGGGACGCGCCGCAGCGTCGTCTCACATCAGGCCGGCTTCCTTGTAGTACTTCTCCGCACCGGGATGCAGCGGCGCGCTCAGCGCCTTGCTGATCATGTCCTCCTTCGAGAGGTTGGCGAAGGCGGGGTGCAGCTTGCGGAAGCGGTCGAAGTTCTCGAACACCGTCTTGACGATCGTGTAGACCGTGTCCTCCGGCACATCGGCCGAGGTCACGAAGGTGGCGCGCACGCCGAAGGTCGACACATCGCTGTCGTTGCCGGTGTACATGCCGCCCGGGATCGTGGCGGTCGAGTAGAACGGGTTGTCGCCGACCAGCTTGTCGATGGCCTCGCCCGAGACCTCGACGATGGTCGACGGGCAGGAGGTGGTGGCCTCCTGGATCGAGCCGTTCGGATGGCCGACGGTGTAGATGATCGCATCGACCTTGTTGTCGCAGAGCGCCTGGGCCTGCTCCGAAGGCTTCAGCTGCGAGGCGAGGCTGAACTTCTCCATGTCCCAGCCCTTGGCATCGAGCACCACTTCCATGGTGGCGAGCTGGCCCGAGCCCGGGTTGCCGACGTTCACGCGCTTGCCTTCGAGATCGTCGAAGGTGGTGATCCCGGTCGGCGTGTTGGCGATGACCGTGAAGGGCTCCGGATGCACCGAGAAGACGGCGCGCAGGTTCTCGAACTGGTTGCCCTCGAACTTTGAGCTGCCGTTGTAGGCGTGGAACTGCCAGTCGGACTGGGCCACGCCCATGTCCATATCGCCGGCCTTGATGGCGTTGATGTTGGCGATCGAGCCGCCGGTCGAGGGGGCGGTGACGCGGATGCCGTGCTCGGCGGTGCCGCGGTTCACCAGCTTGGCGATCGACTGGCCGACGACGAAGTAGACGCCGGTCTGTCCGCCGGTGCCGATGGTGACGAAGGTCTCCTGCGCCGTGGCGGCGGTGCCGCCGAGGGCCAGCGCGCCGGCAAAGGCGATGCTGCGAGCGAAGGTCATGGTGGTCTCCTTGTTGAATGGCTGCGCCGATCCCATTGGTTCGGTCGGCGTCTTGGTCGTGGTCCCGGTTCAACGCGCTCCGGCCCCAATCGGGCGGGCGTTCTTCGTGTTTCTTAACGAAACGACGATGGAAGGGATTCGCAGGAGCGTCAACTGATGTGCTGCGCGCGGGGCGCAGCGGGGTTGACTGCCTGCAGGATAGGCAGGAATCCGCAACCAAAGCGTTTCTTGATGGTCGCTGTTGGGCAGCAGCGGCTAGCCTAGCGTCATGGAAATCGTCGCCTTCGTCCTCGTTGCCCTTTGCCTGATGCTTGGGGCCATCGCTTTCGCCGTGCCTGTCGCCACGCGTCTGCGCCTTCCCTTGCCGGTGGTCGTGGCCACTGGCGGGATCTTGTTGGGGACTGCCAATGTCCTCTTTAGCCCCTATGCCGTCGAGGTCACAGGGGCGGGCCTGCTGCCTCTCGATGCCTATGACCAGTGGCTGCTGAGCACGCTTGCGCTGGGCCCGGACACGATCCTGATCGTGTTCCTGCCCCCGCTGCTCTTCGAGATGGCTCTGGCCGTGAACGTGCGGCGCATGCTGGAGGATTGGGCGACGGTGCTGATCCTGGCCGTTCTGGCCGTGGCGGCGGCGACGGCGGCGGTGGGGCTTGCCGTGTTTGCGACGGCCGGTGCGCTGGAGGGCGCGCAGCTCGGCATCATCGCCTGCCTGCTCCTGGGCGCCGCGGTGGCGACGACCGACCCGGCCGCGGTGATCACCACCTTTCGCGGCATCGGGGCACCGCGTCGGCTGATCGCGGTGCTTGAGGGCGAGAGCCTACTGAATGACGCTGCTGCCATCGCGATCTTCACCACCCTGCTGGCCGCGGCTGCGGGGGAGAGCGCGCTTGAGGCCGGTGCTGTGGGCACCGCCTTCCTCCACGCCTTTCTCGTCGGCGCGGCGACGGGCTTTGTGGGAGCACTTCTCGCCGCCCGCCTCTACCCGGTCCTCGGCGGTTCGGCGCTGGCGGAGACCTCGGCCACCGTGATGCTCGCCTACGGCACCTATCTCGCCGCCGAGCAGGGCTTTGGCGCCTCGGGCGTCGTCGCCGTCGTCTTCGCGGGCCTGACCACCGGCACGGTCGGCTTCGTGCGCATGGGGCCGGCCAATTGGGCGGGGGTGCGCCAGGTTTGGGCGCAGATCGGGTTTTGGGCCAACAACCTCGTCTTGCTGCTGGTCGCCGTGATCGCGCCGCCGATCTTGTTCGAGCTGACGCCGGCGGAGTTCGCGCTCCTTCTGGTCGTCTATCTGGCCGCGCTCCTTGCCCGGGCGCTGATCCTGTTCGGTGTGATGCCCGTGATCGAGGGGTTGGGGCCGGGCGGTGCGATTGAAGCGCGGCAGAAGCTGCTGCTCCTCTGGGGGGGCGTTCGGGGGGCGGTCACGCTGCTGCTCGCGCTCTCGCTCCATGATGCTGGGGCGCTGGGCGAGGAGGCCCGGCTCGTGGCGGCGCTGGCCGCGGCCTATGCCTTATCGACGCTGATCGTGAATGCCTCGACATTGGCACCGGTGACCCGGGCACTGGGGCTGCATCAGCTCTCCGACGCAGATCTCGCCATCCGCGAGCGGATCATCGCGGGCTCGATCGAACGGGTGCGCCAGGTCGTCAAAGACCTCGCTCGCCGCCGCGAATTCGAGCCCGAAGCGCTGGCTGCCGTCGAAAAAGCCCTGCGCGCGGAGCGGCGGGAGGCAGTGGCCCCGCACATGGATGCGCGTGTGCCCTTTGGCGATCGCCTGCGCCTCGGCCTCGATATCGCAGCGGCGCAGGAGGCGCGCCTCGTTCGACGCGGCTTCGAAGAGGGCGCCATCGACCCCGCCGTGATGCTACGCCTGCGCCTGATCGCCGACCGGCTGGCCGACGGCGCGCGCATCGCTGGGCGTGCGGGCTATGAGGCTGAGGCGAAACGCGCTTTCGAGCCATCCTACCTCTTCCGCCTCGCGATCCGCCTGCACCGCTGGTTCGGCTTGGAGCGCCCGCTGGCCGCGCGCATCGAGACGCGGCACACTGCGCTCCTCGAGATGGACCGCGTGCTGCGCGAGCTTGAGATCTTCTGTCGCGAGACACTGGCGCCGATGATCGGGGCGGATGCGGCGGAGAATATCGCCGAGTTGATGCACGCCCGGCTCGAACGCGCCGATGCCGAGATCGAGGCGACGGAGCGGCAGTATCCCATCTATTGCGCGGCGCTCGAACAGGTGCTGCTGGCCCGTGCGGCGATCCGGCGCGAGCGCCAACAGTTCGACCGGCTTTCCGCGGACGGCATCATCGGGCCGGAACTCCATGGCAATCTGGTCCGCGGGCTTGACCGTCGTGGACGCGCCATCGCACGCCCCCCGCGGCTCGACCTTACGCTCACGGCCTCGGCCCTGCTCGATCGGGTGTCGTTCTTCTCCTCGCTCGACGGTCCGCGGCGGCGCAAACTGGCGCGCCGCTTGCGCGTGCGCCTCTTGGTGCCAGGCAGCACGATCATCGCGGCAGGGGAGCGCCCCACGGCCGCCGTCTTCGTCGCCTCGGGGGCGCTGGCGGAGGCGGTGGACGCCGATCAGGTGCCCCGGCTCTGGGCGACGGGCGATGCCTTGGCGCTCGATGCCATCGGCCCCCGGCCCCTGCGCCGCGAACAGGCGATCCGAGCGCTGACCTTCAGCAAGGTGCTCACTCTTTCCCGCCGCGACTGGCGTCGCTTCTTCGCGACGGATCCGGTCTTTGCCGCCTATGCCGCACCCGCCAAGCGCAAGGGGTGACGCCGACATGTTGCCGTGCAGCATTCGGACCTCTATTCCGTAGCGCGGGATTAAGGAGAGCGCGATGACCACCTTCTCGAAGATCCTCGTGGCCAACCGCGGCGAGATCGCCATCCGCGTGCTGCGGGCCGCCAACGAACTCGGCAAGCGCACGGTCGCGGTCTATGCCGAGGAGGACAAGCTCGCGCTCCATCGCTTCAAGGCGGATGAGGCCTATCAAGTGGGCGCCGGCAAGGGCCCCATCGGTGCCTATCTCGACATTGAGGACATCATCCATGTGGCGCGTCAGGCGGGCGCCGATGCGATCCACCCGGGCTACGGTTTCTTGTCCGAGAACCCGGATTTCGTGGACGCCTGCTGGGCCGCCGGCATCGCCTTCATCGGACCCAAGGCCGAGACGATGCGCATGTTGGGCGATAAGGCGAGTGCGCGCCGTGCCGCCATCGCCGCCGGCGTGCCCGTGATCCCCGCCTCGCCCGTCCTGCCGGAGCCGGACGGCAATATGGACGCGATCAGCGCCATGGCCGCGGAGGTGGGCTACCCGATGATGCTCAAGGCCTCCTGGGGCGGGGGCGGGCGTGGCATGCGCCCGATCTACACGCAGGAGGAATTGGGCGAGAAGGTAAGCGCCGGGCGCCGCGAGGCCGAGGCCGCCTTCGGCAATGGCGAGGGGTATCTGGAGCGCATGATCCAGCGCGCCCGGCATGTCGAGGTGCAGATCCTCGGCGACGGGCACGGCTCGATCTACCACCTTTGGGAGCGCGACTGCTCGGTCCAGCGGCGGAATCAGAAGGTCGTGGAGCGCGCGCCGGCGCCGTATCTCTCCGAGGAGCAGCGGCGGCATCTGTGTGAGCTCGGCCTCAAAATCGCGGCGCATGCGCAGTATCGCTGTGCCGGCACCGTCGAGTTCCTGATGGATGCCGAGACCGACGAGTTCTTCTTCATTGAGGTCAACACGCGCATCCAGGTCGAGCACACCGTTACCGAGGAGGTGACGGGCATCGACATCGTGAAGGCCCAGATCCGGATCATGGAGGGCGCGACGCTGGCCGAGGCCACTGGCATCGCAAACCAAGGCGCCGTCGAGCTTTCGGGCCATGCGATCCAGTGTCGGATCACCTCGGAAGATCCGCTCAACAACTTCATCCCCGATTACGGCCGCATCACCGCCTATCGCGGCGCCACCGGCTTTGGCATCCGGCTTGACGGCGGTACGGCCTACTCCGGGGCCGTGATCACGCGGTTCTACGACAGCCTCTTGGAGAAGGTGACCGCCTGGGCGCCGACGCCGGAGGAGGCGGTCGCGCGGCTCGATCGGGCGCTCCGCGAATTCCGCATCCGCGGCATCGCCACCAACATCGTCTTCGTCGAGAACCTGCTGCAGCACCCGACCTTTGTGAGCATGCAGTACACCACGACCTTCATCGACACGACGCCGGAGCTTTTTGAGTTCAAGAAGCGGCGGGATCGGGCGACGAAGCTGCTCACCTATATCGCGGATATCACCGTGAACGGGCACCCCGAGACCGCCGGCCGCCCGCGTCCGCCCGCCGATGCGCGCCCCCCTGTACCGCCCCGCGTGCCGGATGATCCGCCGCTGGCGGGCTGGAAGGCGTTGCTCGACGCCGAGGGGCCCGAGGCTGTCGTCACCGCCATGCGCGCCTCCGAGGCGGTGCTGATGACGGACACGACGATGCGGGACGCGCATCAGAGCCTGCTCGCCACTCGCATGCGCTCCATCGATCTCGTCCGCGTGGCCCCGGCCTATGCGCATTACATGCCCGGGCTCTTCTCCATGGAGTGCTGGGGCGGGGCGACTTTCGACGTCGCCTATCGCTTCCTGCAGGAGTGCCCCTGGCAGCGGCTGCGCGAGCTGCGTCGGGGCATGCCGAACCTGATGACCCAGATGCTGCTGCGCGCCTCCAACGGCGTCGGCTATACCAACCTGCCTGACAACGTGGTGCAGCATTTCATCGTGCAATCGGCCGCGACGGGCATGGACGTCTTCCGCGTCTTCGATCCGCTGAACTGGGTCGAGAACATGCGCGTGGCCTTCGATGCGGTGCGCGAGAGCGGCAAGCTTCTGGAGGGCTGCCTTTGCTACACCGGCGATATCCATGATCCGGACCGGGCGAAATACGCGCTGCAGTACTATGTGGATCTGGCCAAGGCGCTGGACGCGGCCGGCGCCCATACCCTCTGCATCAAGGACATGGGTGGGCTTCTGAAGCCCCATGCCGCGGGGCCGCTCATCCGCGCGCTCCGCGATGCCACCGACCTGCCGATCCGGCTGCACACGCATGACACCTCCGGCATCGCGGCGGCCACACTGCTGATGGCGACCGAGGCTGGGGTCGACGGGATCGATGCGGCGATGGACCCACTCTCGGGCCTCACCTCGCAGCCCTGCCTCGGTAGTCTCGTCGCAGCCCTCAAGGGCCAGACGCGCGATCCCGGCATCGATCTGGATCGGATCCGGGAGATCGGGCGCTATTGGGAGGGCGTGCGCAGCATGTATGCCGGGTTCGAGAGCGATCTGCGCTCGGGCTCCTCGGATGTGTATCTGCACGAGATGCCCGGCGGGCAGGTGACCAACCTGCGCTCCCAGGCGCGGTCCATGGGGCTCGAGGATCGCTGGCCCGAGATCGCGCGCACCTATGCGGATGTGAACGCGATGTTCGGTGACGTCATCAAGGTGACGCCCATCGCCAAGACCGTGGGTGACATGGCGCTCAGCATGGTCTCGGCCGGGCTCACGCGCGCGGATGTGGAGAACCCGTCGACCGAGGTTTCCTTTCCTGACAGCGTGGTGACCTTCTTCAAGGGTGCGGTTGGCCAGCCGCCGGGTGGCTTCCCGGAGGCGCTGCAGCTGAAGGTGCTGGGCGGAGAAGCGCCGATCACGGTCCGCCCCGGCAGCCTGATGGACCCGGAAGATCTCGAGGCCAAGCGCACGGAAGCCTCGGACGCGATGGAGGGCCATACGGTCGATGATGAGGACCTGTCCTCGTATCTGATGTATCCGAAGGTCTATCTCGACTACATGGGCCGCCGGCGGGACTATGGCCCCGTGCGCGTTCTGCCGACGCCGACGTTCTTCTACGGCATGGCGCCGGGCGAGGAGATCGCCGTCGATCTGCGCCCCGGCGTGACGTTGGTGATCCGGCTGCAGACCTGGTCCGAACCCGATGAGAAGGGCGAGGTGAAGGTCTTCTATGAGCTCAACGGCCAGCCGCGCACGATCCGCGTCGATGATCGAAGGGTCGCTTCGGCCGCGCAGAAGTCCGAAAAGGCGGCTGACGGCAATCCGGGCCATGTGGCCGCGCCGATGCCTGGCATCGTCGGCTCGGTTGCGGTGGAGCCGGGGCAGCGGGTGCAGCCAGGCGAGCTGCTGCTGACGCTCGAAGCCATGAAGATGGAGACCGCCATCCGGGCCGAACGCGGCGGGGTGGTCGAGCGCGTGGTGCGCGGTGCTGGCGCTCAGGTGGAGGCAAAAGACCTGCTGGTCGTGCTCGCCGAGGCGTAATCGTGATCGCTCGTCGGACACGCGGCCATTGCGGCGCGGCATCCCATCCCTGATCTTGTGGGGATGAGCGCTGCGTATCGCATCTTTCTCGCCTTGCCCCTTGCGCTGGGGCTTTGGGGGATGGCGTCGGCTGAGGCCGGGTCCTGGGGCGTTTCTGGCTATGCCTCTGGCTCTGGCTCTGGTTATGGCGAGGTAAAACCCCTTGCGCCGGCGCCTTTCGTCGGCACAGGGCGCGGCGGGCGTGTCACAGGTTCGGACCGGGTGCGGCGTGTGCAGCGGGGTCCGCGTGGGGCAGGCGCCCTCGGGGCGTCGATCCGGTCAAACAGCCCCGTGCTGCGTCAGAACGCAGGTGATGGTGCTGGGCGCATCGAGCTGCCGGGGCGCCGTTTCGGCCATTCCTACCTCGCCCGCGGCTATCCCATTGGGCTCCCCTATGGTTACGGTTGGGGCTACGGGGGGCGCTACGGGGACCGTCGCGACGCGGAGGTGACGGTCGTGACGCCGCCAGCTGATCCCGAGCCGGAGCCCGTGGAGGCTGAGCCGGAGATCATGACCCCGGCGACACCGGTCACCCGCCGCGTCGGCACGGCCGGCCCGCCGGTGCGTTTTGCCGTGGATCTCGCAGCCGAGGGTGAGACGGCAGCAGGACTGGCGCGTCTGCTGGCGGATCGGCGGGAGACGCTGCGCACCGCACTGATCCTCACAGGCATCCCCTTCTGCGTGCTCGAGGACACCGGGTTCGAGATCGGTCGCACCACGGGTGCGGCGTCCTTCAGCGGCACCGCCCGCGTCACGCTGGAGACCACGGCCCCCGACGCCTTTCTCGACGCAATCGCGGCTTTGCCGGCTGAGACCATCGCGGGGTTGAGCGAAACCGACGGGCGCCGAGCGGAGACGACGGCCGTGCAGAGCGACATCACACGCCCGATCCTGCGCCGCCCCCCTGCTGCCGGCGCGCGCTGCAGTTAATGCAGTGCCGGGCCAGATCACGCGAATACAGGGCTACTCGTCCCGCAGTTCCTGGCGCAGCGCGAACTTCTGGATCTTGCCAGTCGAGGTGCGAGGCAGGGGCTTGAAGATGACGCCGGTGGGGCATTTGAAATGGGCGAGGCGATCGCGCGTGAAGGCGATGATCTCGGCCTCGCTGGCCTCGGCCCCATCGCGCAGTTCGACAAAGGCAATCGGTGTTTCGCCCCAGCGTTCGTGGGGCCGGCCGACAACGGCGGCGAAGGCCACGGCGGGATGGGCGTAGAGAACGTTCTCGACCTCGATCGAGGAGATGTTCTCGCCACCGGAGATGATGATGTCCTTCGAACGGTCCTTGAGGCGGATGTAGCCATCGGGATCGGTGACGCCGAGATCGCCCGAGCGGAACCAGCCATCTGAGAGCGCGCGCTCGGTCGCCTCGGGGTCGCGGTGGTAGCCCTTCATCACCACATTGCCGCGAAACATTACCTCTCCGAGCGTCTCGCCATCGGCCGGCACGGGCGCGAGGGTTTCGGGATCGCGAACCGAGAGCCCCTCGAGCCCCGCATAGCGCACCCCCTGGCGCGCCTTCAGCCGCGCCTGTTCCGACCCGGGCAGCGTCGACCATTCCGGATGCCAGTCATTGACGACGGCGGGGCCATAGACTTCGGTCAGGCCATAGACATGGGTGACATCGAAGCCTGCAGCCTCCATGGCGGCGAGCGTGCTTTCGGGCGGCGGGGCGGCAGCGGTCCAGAACCGGATGCGGTTTCCGAGCGGCCGCGTCTCCTCCGGTGTGGCGGCGAGCAGCGTCGACATCACCACAGGCGCGCCGCACATCAGCGTGACGCCATGATCGGCGATGGCTTGGTAGATGGCGCCTGCCCGCACTTGGCGCAGGCACACATGCGTCCCGCCCGCATAGGGGACGGTCCAGGGGAAGCACCAGCCGTTGCAGTGAAACATCGGCAGGGTCCAGAGGTAGACGGGCGGTGCCGACAGGCCCGCGTGGATCAGGTTCGATTGGCAGAGGAGAGCTGCGCCGCGGTGGTGGTAGAGCACCCCCTTCGGCCGGCCGGTTGTGCCGGATGTGTAGTTGAGCGAGATCGCGTCCCACTCATCCTCCGGCATCTCCCAAGCAAAGGCCGGATCGCCTGTGGCCAGGAACGCCTCGTAATCCATGCCGATTTCGGCCTCTGGCGCCTCGATGCTGGGATCGCGGTAGGTGATGATCTCTGGCGTCGGCTCCGTCATCGCCGCGAGCGCTTCGGTCAGAAGCGGCAGCAGCGTGGTATCGACGATGACGAGCTTGGCCGGCGCATGATCCAGGATCCAGGCGATCTCACCCGCAGAGAGGCGCGTGTTGATGGCGTTGAGGACCGCGCGCGCCATGGGCACGCCGAAATGCGCTTCGAGCATGGGCGGCGTGTTGAAGAGAAGCGCGGAGACGACCGCGCCGGGCGCGATACCCGCCTGTCGCAGCGCCGAGGCCAGCCTGCGACTGCGGGCGTAGAAGCTGGCGTAATCGGTGCTCACCGGACCATGCACGATGGCTTTGCGCGCGGGATAGGTTTGGGCTGCCCGTTCGAGCTGGCCGAGCGGGGTCAGCGGCTGGTGGTTTGCGGGTCGACGGTCGAGGAAATGGCTCATCGGCTCGGGCGGTTGCGGGCTGTGAGGGCGTGCGGCCCCTTAAGCCTCGGCCGCAGGCCCGACCTTGTCAAATCGGGCACGTCTTGGGGGCCATGGCGGCAACCGATGCGCGGGGCGGCTCGACACCGCTGCGTCCCAGGGGCAGGCTCTGCGCCAATTGGCGTGCGCGGCGCCGCGTGAGGGGGACTGTGCGATGGCAGACGGCCTGTCCGGCAAAGTGGCGATCGTCACCGGCGGGGGCGGTGCGCTCGGCGCCGCCATTGCCGAGCGCTTTCTGGCGGCGGGCGCGCGGGTGATGCTGGCCGATCCGAACGACAAGGCCTTGTCGGCGACAGTAGCGGATCTGAAGGCGGGGGACCGCGTGGCGAAGTTCCCCCATCGGTTGGAGGATCGGCTCGGGGCAGCCAACATCGTGGCTGCCACGCTCGATGCCTTCGAGCGCATTGATGTGCTGGTGCAGATCCCACGCGCGACGCAGGCGGCGCCATTTGGCGAGCTGCAGGCGCATGCGCTGCGCGAGACCTTGGATCAGAACGTCACGGCCACCTTTGTGTTGGCCCAGGCCGTTGCGCGGCGGATGATCGAACAGCGAGAGGCGGATCCGGGTTTTTCCGGCTCGATCCTGGCGGTCTCGTCGATTGCGGCGCGACGGACGGTGCCGGAGCTGCTGGCTTTTTCGGTTTCCTGCGCCGCGCTTGACCAGCTCACCCGCTCAATGGCCTCGGGACTGGCACACCACGGGATCCGGGTGAATGCCATCGCGCTCGGTGCCGTGATGACGGAGCGGTTGCGGGCGGCGTTGCGTGAGCGCGCGGATCTACGCTCGGAGATGATCCGGGTCACACCGCTCGGCCGGATCGGTGAGGCGGACGAGGTGGCTGAAGCGGCCCTGTTCCTGGCCTCGCCGGCGGCGGGCTTTGTGACCGGGCAGATCCTGACTGTCGACGGTGGTCGCTCGGTGCTCGATCCCCTGGCCTCGCCCGAGCGATAGATCGGAAGCATGTCGTCCTCTGGCTCGCCCGCGCCATGCCCTGCAGGCCTCCTGCGGGCGTGTCCGTTTCTCATCGGCTGTTGCTCCCGCGCCCTCCCGCGTCAGGTGAGAGGCCAATCCCTCAACGAAGGGCAAACAATGTCATCGGCGTTGCCGATTGCGACTGCGCAGCGCGCGCCCCGCGGCTGGCCCTGTCGCGGGACCCTCGGCGCGCACCGCGACGCGCCCCTCTGGCGGTGGGTCAGTCTCGCCCACCCTCCTTCGGCAGGTTGAAGAAGCTGTCCGCGTCCACATTGCTCGTCTCGTCCTCGGCCGGTCCGCGCGGGTCCTCGCCTCCAAGCCCGCTTCCGAGACGATCGCCGAGCCCGCCAAGGCCGGGATCGTCGCCGAGGCTGAAGTTCTCCAAACCCTGGATCGCCGTCGGTAGCGCGGGCTCGTCGCGGGCGGCCAGGGCCTCATCCGTGGAGAGCAGCGACAGGCGCTCCTCGGCGGTCGGCACGCTCTCGGCGGCCTTGGCTTTTTTCTCGGCCGCTTCGCGCACCGCCGCGTCGAGGTCGATCTGGCGGCAGAGGCCGAGCGCCACCGGGTCGACGGGCTGGAGATTGGCGTAGTTCCAATGGCTCTTGTCCCGGATCGACTGGATCGTGGGCTTGGTCGTGCCGATCAGCTTGGCGATCTGACGATCCTCGAGCTCCGGGTGGTAGCGCACGAGCCAGGCGATCGAGGCCGGACGGTCCTGGCGCTTGGAGACCGGGGTGTAGCGCGGCGCCTTTTTCTTCGCCTCTGGCGCGATCTGGCGCTTCAGGAGCTTGAGCCGCGCGATGGGGTCGGCCTCGCAGCGCTTGATCTCATCGGCCGTCAGCTGATTGCCGGCCACCGGATCCATGCCCTTGATACCGACCGCGACCTCGCCATCCGCGATGCCTGAAATCTCGAGCTCATGCATGTCCACGAAATCGGCGATCTGGCGGAAGGTGAGCGTGGTGTTGTCGACCAGCCAGACGGCGGTTGCCTTCGGCATCAGCGGCAAATCAGTGGACATGGGGCGCGCGGGCCTCCCTATTGCGGATCGCGGGGTCGACATAGCCTTGCAGCCGCCCCGCGCGCGCCTCGGGCTCGCGGGGCCCCGGCTTCGCTGATGTCGGGGTTGCATGGCGATATAGAGGAGCTTGGCGCGGAATGAAAGCGGTCTTGAGGCGGGCGCTCGGGCTCGGATTGGGAAAGGGCCCGGCGCTGGCCCTGGCACTTTCCCTGGGATCGGCCCTGGGATCTGCCCTGGGGATGACCGCCACGATGGCGCGGGCATCGGATGTGCCGGGACGGTTCGACTATTGGGTCCTCGCCCTTTCGTGGCAGCCGGGCTGGTGCGAGACGACGGGGGATAAGCGCGGGGCGGAGAGCTGTCGCGACGGGACGGGCACGGGCTTCATCCTGCACGGGCTCTGGCCGCAGACCTTCTCAGGCTGGCCTGAGTACTGCGCGACGCGCGGGCGCGATGCGACGCGGGCCGAGACGGCGGCGATGGCGGACATCATGAGTTCGAGCGGGCTCGCCTGGCATCAGTGGAAAAAGCATGGGCGGTGCTCGGGGCTTTCGCCCGCGGATTACTTCGCGCGAGCACGGGAGGCGTTCGAGGCCGTGCGCCGACCCTCGCTTCTGCGTGAGATCGGGCGACCGGTGCGGATCGATCCCAGCGTGGTGGAGGCCGCCTTTCTCGATCAGAACCCGGCGATGACCCCGGCCTCGACCGTCGTCACATGCCGGGGGCGCTACATCGCCGAGGTGCGTATCTGCCTGACGCGGGACCATTTGATGCCACGGCCCTGCACAGGGCCCGCCGCACGGGCCTGCACCAAGCCCGCGACGCTGGCGGAGATCCGCTGAGCGGCTCAGACGGCTTCGAGCGCCCGATCGATGTCCTCGCGCAAGTCTTCCGGGTCCTCGAGGCCGACGGAGAGGCGGACGAGACCGGGCGTGATGCCGAGCGTCGCACGCGCATCCTCGCTGAGGCGCTGGTGGGTCGTCGTCGTCGGATGCGTGATCAGCGTTTTGGCGTCGCCGAGGTTGTTCGAGATGCCGACGAGCTTCAGGGCATTGAGGAAGCGGAATGCGCCCTGCTGACCGTTCGCCAGCTCGAAGGCCAGGACCTGGCCGGGCCGCTCCATCTGGCGGGCGGCCAGATTATGCTGCGGGTGGCTCGGCAGGCCCGGGTAGAGAACGCGGCCGAGGGGGGCGCCGGCGCTCGCGCGGGTGTCGAGGTGGCGGGCCACGATCTCCGCACCATCGGTCTGAGCCTCGATCCGGGCCGGCATGGACTCGAGTGACTTCAGCATCACCCAGGCGTTGAAGGGACTGAGCGCAGGGCCGGTGTGTTTGGCGTAGGCCTCCACCTCCTTGCGAATGAAGTCCTCCGTGCCCAGAACGACGCCGCCAAGGCAGCGGCCCTGCCCATCGATATGCTTGGTGGCGGAGTAGACGACGATATCTGCCCCATGCTCGAGCGGGCGCTGGTAGAGGGGCGTCGCGAAGACGTTATCGACCACGAGCCGCGCACCGGCCTCATGGGCGATGGCGGCGACGGCGGCAAGGTCGATGATCTCTAACGTGGGGTTCGAGGGTGTTTCGAGGAAAGCGATCTTGGTGTTCGGCTGCATGGCCGCGCGCCAGGCGTCGAGATCCGTGCCATCGACCAGCGTGACCTCGATGCCGAAGCGGGGGCATAGCGTTTCGATAATGTAGAGACAGGATCCGAAGAGCGCACGGGCCGCGACCAGGTGATCGCCGGCGCGGAGCTGGCACATGAGCGCGGTATGCACCGCCGCCATGCCCGAGGCAGTGGCGAAGGCGGCCTCTGCGCCCTCGAAGGCGGCGATCCGGTCCTCGAACATCGCGACTGTGGGATTGCCGTAACGGGCGTAGATAAAGCCCTCGCCCACCGCCTCCGGTTCGCCCTTGAAGCGCGCTTCAGCGGCCTCGGCGTTGGGGTATAGGAACCCTTGCGTCAGAAAGAGCGCCTCGGAGGTCTCGCCATATTGGCTGCGGCGGCTGCCGGCGTGGACGAGGCGCGTGCGCGGTCGCATGGTCTTCGCATCCATCATGTCACTCCCCACGGGCCCCGCGGGCAGTGCCGCACTGGCCAAGAGCAACCGGATCAAGGGAGGGCCGCTCGGACGCGGCGCCGACCTCTTTAGCGGTTTGTTTTACGTGGCCCGCAATCCGGTCTGCCAAATCACCACAGAGCCCGGATAGGTGGCTGGGGCGGCGGGGTCAAGCGGCTGCCGCACGTCCTGTCGTCATATCAGTGTTATCGCGCTGCCGCGAAGATGTGTCGGAGATGCTGTATGGCTCCTCTCAGAGCGGAGGAAATCCGCCTGAAAAGGGGCAGAAATGGCAGTGCTCAGGCTGAACGCGACGCGTGACGGCGCGCTCTTGGCGCACACCCAAACCGTGCCTTGGTCAGACGTTTTGGACCGCGCTCTCGATCGCGTGCCCCATGCCGGCCGTGTGACGGTTCTCGTGCATGGCTATCGCTTCACTTGGCGTCATGAGGGCCAGCGCGCGGCCCCGCCGCACTGCCCGCAAGCCCGGCTCTATTGCACCGCACCCACGATCCCTCGGCAGGCGCTCTGGCCTGGTCAGGCCAACTGGCCGGCCGCGCTGGGGCTGGAGGAGAACCAGGGGCTTGTCATCGGCTTTGGCTGGGAAGGGCGTCGCCCGACGCTCTCGACCCTCCTCGCCAATGGGCGCAACGATTTTGCCGTGGTCTATGATGCAGCGGCGCTGGCTGGTGCGGCGCTTGGCCGGCTTCTCGGCTGGATCGCCGCGCAGCGCCCCGATCTTCGACCTGATTTCCTGGCGCACAGCCTTGGAGCCCGCGTCGTTCTTTCGGGCATGCGAGACGTGCCCGCGCTGCCCTTTGGTCGGGCCGTGCTGTTGGGGGCCGCGGAATATGCCGGCGTGGCGCAGGCCACGCTCAAGACACAGGCGCGCTGCGGCGGCGGGGGAGAGGTGTTCCACGCGTTCTCACGCGCCAACGATCTCTTCGACGCGCTCTTCGGCTTGCTGGCCCCGCGTCCGACGCAGGCCGGGGACCGATCGCTGGGGCATCGCGGGATGGTCAACAACAGCCCGGCAGCGACGGGGCGCTGGGTCGATCTACAGCTCGATGCCGAGGCGACCGCGCGGTACTTCGCAGTGCGCGGCATTCGGCTTGAGCGTGGGCGAGAGGTCGTTTCGCATTGGCACTTTTACAATGATCCGGGCGCGATGGCGGCATGGCGAGCGATCCTGGAGCGGCGTCCGGGCTGGAGCCCCGCTCAGCTACGCCATGCGGGCCTTGGGGACCGGTCTGAACCCCGCTGGTCGCGTCTTTTGCCGCGGATACCAAGGTCTC
>JBCCLX010000028.1:0-18595 GCA_039026635.1 Pseudomonadota bacterium | reverse complement strand
GAGTTCATCTTCCGCAAGGAAGGCAAGAAGAAGTAAAGGCGGCACACAATGGCACTTTCGAAGCGAGAGCTGTTCATCAAGCGCCGCCTGCGCGTGCGCAACAAGCTCAAGAAGATGGCGGGAGACCGGCTGCGGATGTCGGTGCACCGTTCGTGCAAGAACATCAGCGTGCAGATCATCGACGACCGTGAGGGCAAGACGATCTGTGCGGCCTCCACGCTCGAGCGCGCGCTCGGTGTGGTCGGCAAGAACAATGTGGAGGCCGCCGCGAAGGTGGGCACCGCGATTGCCGAGCGCGCCAAGGCTGCCGAGATCGGCGAGGTCTATTTCGACCGCGGCGGCTTCATCTTCCACGGGAAGGTGAAGGCGCTGGCGGATGCCGCCCGAGAGGGCGGTCTCAAGTTCTGAGGAGGCTCTAATGGCTGAACGTGAAGGGCGGCGCGAGCGTCGCGACCGCCGCGAGGACGACCGGGAGCCGGAATTCCAGGACCGTCTGGTGGCGATCAACCGTGTCTCGAAGACGGTGAAGGGCGGTAAGCGCTTCGGCTTCGCGGCGCTGGTCGTGGTCGGCGACCAAAAGGGCCGCGTGGGCTTCGGCTCGGGCAAGGCCAAGGAGGTGCCGGAGGCGATCCGCAAGGCGACCGAGGAAGCCAAGCGCACCATGATCCGCGTGCCGCTGCGCGAGGGTCGGACGCTGCACCACGACGTGCTCGGCCGCCATGGCGCGGGTAAGGTGTTCATGCGCTCGGCCCCTCCGGGCACGGGCATCATCGCCGGCGGTCCCTGCCGTGCGGTCTTCGAGATGCTGGGCCTGCAGGACGTTGTCGCGAAATCGACGGGCACGCAGAACCCCTACAACATGATCCGCGCCACCTTCGCGGGCCTGAAGGACGAGTATTCGCCCCGCCAGGTCGCCGCACGCCGCGGCAAGAAGGTGGCCGACATCCTGCCGCAGACCGAGACGCGCGCCGAGGCGCCCGAGGCTGAGGCCCCGGTTGAGCAAGCGGAGGCGTGAGGCCATGGCCAAGACGATCGTCGTGAAGCAGATCGGCAGCCCGATCCGCCGCCCGGCCAAGCAGCGCGCAACGCTGGTGGGCTTGGGTCTCAACAAAATGCACAAGACCCGCGAGCTGGAGGATACGCCCTCGGTCCGCGGGATGGTGAATTCGATCCCCCACCTCGTCGAGATCATCGAAGAGCGGGGCTGATCGCGCGGGGGCCACGTGCCCCTGAGACAACGCCGAGGCGGCGGGGCGATCGCATGGGCCCCGTGCAGTCCGGCACAGGAGGACAACATGCGATTGAACGAATTGCGCGACAATCCGGGCGCGACCAAGAAGAAAAAGCGCGTCGGCCGCGGTCCGGGTTCAGGGATCGGTAAGACCGGCGGGCGCGGCATCAAGGGTCAGAAGTCCCGCTCGGGCGTTGCCATCAAGGGCTTTGAGGGCGGGCAGATGCCGATCTACCGTCGTCTGCCAAAGCGCGGCTTCAACAACCCGTTCCGCAAGAACTTCGCCGTGACCAATCTCGCTGCGATCCAGCTCTTCATCGAGCAGGGCAAGATCGATGCCGCTCAGCCGATTACCGAGGATGTCCTTGTCGCCTCGGGCCTCGTGCGCCGCAAGCGCGACGGGATCCGGGTTCTCGGCAAGCTGCTCGCGGATGAGGATGGCAAGGCCAAGGCGCTCCCGACGCTGACCATCGAGGTCACCGGTGCGTCCGCTGGTGCTGTCGACGCCGTGAAGGCTGCCGGCGGCGAGCTTAAGACGACCGCCCCGGCGGCCCCTGCGGAGGCTGGCGAGGCGTGAGGATGACGTGCGGGGCGGGTTGCAACCGCCGCTCCGCAGTCATACCCATCCTCTGATAGCGGGCGTGGCTCGCTCCCGCAGCTGACCACAGGGTGTCGCGCATGGCTTCAGCCGCCGAACAGATGGCCGCCAACATGAGCTGGCAGGCCTTCTCCAAAGCGAAGGATCTCCAGAACAGGATCCTTTTCGCGATCGGCCTCCTGATCGTCTATCGCGTCGGCACCTTCATCCCCATCCCCGGGATCGACACGGTGCAGCTGCAGCTCTTTATGGAGCGCACCCAAGACGGCATCCTCGGCGTCTTCAACATGTTTGCGGGCGGCGCTGTCGGGCGTATGGCGATCTTCGCCCTCGGGATCATGCCCTACATTTCCGCCTCGATCATCATGCAGCTGATGACCTCCATGGTGCCTGAGCTTGAGAAGCTCAAGAAAGAGGGCGAGGCGGGACGCAAGAAGATCAACCAGTACACGCGCTACGGCACGGTGCTGCTGGCGACCGTGCAGGCCTATGGGATCTCGGTTGGGCTCGAGGGGCAGGGGCTGGCCATCGATCCGGGACCGTTCTTCCGCGCCTCGGCGGTCATCACGCTCGTGGGCGGGACCATGTTCCTGATGTGGCTCGGTGAGCAGATCACCGCGCGCGGCATCGGCAACGGCATCTCGCTCATCATCTTCGTCGGCATCGTGGCTGAGCTGCCGGGCGCGCTTGCGCAGTTTTTCGAGCTTGGCCGGACGGGGCAGCTCTCCACGCTCGCGATCCTCGGCGTCATCCTGCTCGCCATCGGCGTGATCTACGCGGTCGTCTACATCGAGCGTGCGCAGCGTAAGATCCTGATCCAATATCCGAAGCGCCAGGTAGGCAATAAGCTCTATGGTGGTGAGAACAGCCACTTGCCGCTCAAGCTCAACACCGCCGGCGTGATCCCCCCGATCTTCGCCTCTTCGCTTCTGTTGCTGCCCACGACGATCGCGGGCTTCTCGGCGACGGGCGGCGATGCGGGCTTCCTCGGCGATGTGGCGGCCCTGCTAGGTCGCGGTCAGCCGCTTTTCCTCTTCACCTTCGCCGCCCTCATCATCTTTTTCGTGTTCTTCTACACGGCCGTGGTGTTCAATCCCGAGGACGTGGCGGACAACCTGAAGAAGCATGGCGGCTTCGTTCCCGGCATCCGGCCGGGTAAGCGGACGGCGGAATACCTCGACTACGTGCTCACCCGGCTCTCGGTCATCGGCGCGATCTATCTTGTGATCGTCTGTCTGTTACCGGAGATGCTGATCTCGGAGCTGGCGGTGCCCTTCTATTTTGGCGGCACATCCCTCCTGATCGTGGTGAGCGTGACTATGGATACGATCACCCAGGTGCAGAGCCACATGCTGGCGCATCAGTACCAGGGCCTGATCGAGAAATCGAAGATCCGCGGTAAGCGGCGCACCTGAAGAGGCCTTGAGGCCCGGCACTGGGGGAAACATGAACATTATTCTTTTGGGCCCCCCGGGGGCCGGTAAGGGCACGCAGGCGAAGACCCTTGTCGACCATCACTGCATGGTCCAGCTCTCCACGGGCGACATGCTGCGAGCCGCGGTCAAGGAAGGCTCTGAGATCGGCCTCAAGGCCAAGGCGGTGATGGAGGCGGGCCAACTCGTCTCCGACGAGATCGTGACCGGTTGCGTGTCGGCTCGGCTCGATCAGCCGGATGTGGCGGGCGGCGTGATCTTCGACGGATTTCCCCGGACAACAGCACAGGCGCAAGCGCTCGACGAGCTGCTCGTCGAGAAGGGCATGCAGATCGATGCGGTCATCGAGATCCGGGTGCCGGACGAGTATCTGGTGGATCGGATCAAGACGCGCGCTGCCGAGACGGGCGGGACACGGGCGGACGACAATGAGGAGACGCTGAAGAAGCGCCTCGCCGTCTACCACGCCGAAACGGCGCCGCTGATCGACTACTACCGTGCCGGCGGCAAGCTCGTCACCATCGACGGGACGGCCGCGATCGATGCGGTGACGCGTGAGATGGAACAGGTGTTGGGTGTGCAGAAGGCGGGCTGACGCGCGCCTCAGCCGGCTGGTGGCGCCGCTCTGAAAGCGGCCTGCCAAAAGGGCTGAAAAAGGCTTGACATACGGGTTGACCCCAGCCGGCGCCTGCGTATAGTCGCGCGCCTCGGCCTGGGTTTTGTCCGCCGAGGCATCCGCAGCGCTGGTTGCTCGCACTTCGCCGGGTCATGCAGATCCGGTCGGCTCCGCTGGGGCCACGACGAAAAGCTAAGCCCCCGAGCAGGTGGGGTGCAAGAGAGAACACGGAGCACGAGCTTTGGCCCGTATCGCAGGCGTCAACATTCCGACGAACAAGCGCGTCCACATCGCGCTGACCTATATCCACGGCATCGGCAACTCGACGGCCAAGCAGATCTGCGAGGCGGTGAACGTCGCCGAGCAGCGCAGGGTCAACGAGCTTTCGGACGCCGAGGTGCTCGCGATCCGCGAGCACATCGACCAGAACGTCCAGGTGGAGGGCGATCTGCGCCGGGAGCGCGCCGTCAACATCAAGCGGCTGATGGACCTCGGCTGCTATCGCGGCCTGCGCCATCGTCGCGGCCTGCCGGTGCGCGGTCAGCGCACGCATACCAACGCCCGCACCCGCAAGGGCCCCGCCAAGCCGATCGCCGGCAAGAAGAAGTAAGGACGACCATGGCTCGCGATAAGCGCGCGGCGCCGCGCCGCAAGGAACGCAAGAACATCACCTCGGGCGTCGCCCATGTGAACTCGTCGTTCAACAACACGATGATCACGATCTCGGATGCTCAGGGCAACGCGATCAGCTGGTCCTCGGCTGGCATGATGGGCTTCAAGGGCTCGCGTAAGTCGACGCCCTATGCCGCGCAGGTTGCGGCCGAGGATGCGGGCCGCAAGGCGCAGGAGCATGGCATGCGCACCCTCGAGGTGCTGGTTCAGGGCCCGGGTTCGGGGCGCGAGTCGGCGCTGCGGGCGCTGCAGTCGGTCGGCTTTACCGTCACAGCGATCCGTGACGTGACCCCGATTGCCCACAACGGCTGCCGTCCGCCGAAACGCCGGCGCGTCTGACCGTTGCGCGCGCCGAGGCTGCGCGCGCGTTTTCGAGACTGTCTGGCGGGCGGGCTCGGGCGGAATGCCCCGGGTCCGTTCGTTTTTTCCTCGGGTGCGGTGTCCTTTGGATCAGGCCGCTGCAAGCATGGAGGAGACGCCCAATGATCCACAAGAATTGGCAGGACCTGATCAAGCCCACCAGCCTGCAGGTGGCGCCCGGGAACGATCCTGATCGCACGGCGACGGCTGTGGCAGAGCCGCTTGAGCGCGGTTTCGGCCTGACGCTCGGCAATGCGCTGCGCCGCGTCCTCCTCTCCTCGCTCCAGGGCGCGGCCGTCACGGCCGTTCAGATCGAAGGCGTGCTGCACGAGTTCTCGTCGGTCTCCGGTGTGCGCGAGGACGTGACGGACATCGTCCTCAACCTCAAGGGCCTCGCCGTGAAGATGGAGGGCGACGGCCCCAAGCGCCTGCACCTCACCGCGACAGGCCCTGGCGTCGTGACGGCGGCGGATATCTCGCCCTCGGCCAATGTTGAGATCGTCAACCGCGACCATGTGATCTGCCATCTCGACGATGGCGCGACGCTGAACATGGAGCTGACGGTCGATACGGGTAAGGGCTATGTGGCGGCGGACAAGAACCGTCCCGAAGATGCGCCCATCGGCCTCATCCCCGTCGATGCGATCTACTCGCCTGTGCGCCGCGCGAGCTACAAGGTGGAGCCGACCCGCGAAGGTCAGGTGCTCGACTATGACAAGCTCTCGATCACGGTGGAGACGGATGGCACGCTGAGCCCCGAGGACAGCCTCGCCTATGCCGCTCGCATCCTGCAGGATCAGCTGCAGACCTTCATCAACTTCGAAGAGCCGAAGGAAGCCGGTCGCTACGACACCGACGAGGAGCTGGAATTCAACCCGCTACTCCTCAAGAAAGTGGACGAGCTTGAGCTTTCGGTGCGCTCGGCGAACTGCCTGAAGAACGACAACATCGTCTACATCGGCGACCTGATCCAGAAGACCGAAGCGGAAATGCTGCGCACCCCGAACTTTGGCCGCAAGTCGCTCAATGAGATCAAGGAGGTGCTGACCACCATGGGTCTGCACCTCGGCATGGACGTGCCGACCTGGCCGCCCGAGAACATCGAAGACCTCGCGAAAAAGTTCGAGGACTTCTGATCCAGGTGGGCTTAGGCCCGCCCCTGGCTCGTCCCTTGGGCGCGACGGCATCGCCGCGCCCCAATATGGGAGCCCGAGAGGCCCCACGACACAAAGCATAAACCCCGTAGACGGAGACATCAGATGCGCCACGGCAATGGCTACCGCAAGCTCAACCGCACCCACGAACACCGCAAGGCGATGTTCGCCAACATGGCCTCGTCCCTGATCGAGCACGAGCAGATCAAGACGACGCTGCCTAAGGCGAAGGAACTGCGCCCGATCGTCGAGAAGCTGATCACGCTGGCCAAGCGCGGCGATCTGCACGCCCGCCGCCTCGCGATCTCGAAAATCAAGCAGGAAGCGGCGGTGAAGAAGCTCTTCGAGGTCCTCGGCCCCCGCTACAAAGAGCGCCAGGGTGGCTATGCCCGCGTCCTCAAGGCCGGCTTCCGCTATGGCGACATGGCGCCGATGGCGATCATCGAGTTCGTGGATCGCGACGAGGACGCCCGGGGCCAGAGCGACCGCGAGCGCGAGGCCGCCAACGAAGCGCTCGCCCCCTACGATAACTAAGCGTTGCATCATGAGGGTGCGCGCGGGCTTGGCGCCGGTGCGGCCCATCCATAGCTTTGGCGGCGACAGAGGGAGGATCCCATGTTCCGCGCCGCCATCGTCATCCTGCTGCTGGTCGCTGCCCCTGCAAGCGCGCAAGACCGCCAGGAGCGTGTGCCTGAGAGCCAGGCCGAGATCACGCTCACCTTCGCGCCCATTGTCCGCAAGGCCGCCCCGGCGGTCGTCAATATCTACACCCGCAAGACCCGCCCGCGCCGTGCCTCGCCCTTCGCGGGCGATCCGTTCTTCGAGCGCTTCTTCGGCGGCTTCTTCGACCGTCCGGGGGGGCGGCGGCGCGTTGAGAACTCGCTTGGCTCGGGCGTGATCGTCGATGCGCAGGGGCTGGTCGTCAGCAACCACCATGTCGTGAAGGGCGCCGATGAGATCACCGTGGTGCTCTCCGATCGTCGGGAGTTCGATGCCGAGGTCGTCTTCACGGATGAGGCCTCAGATCTCTCCGTGCTGCGGCTCGACGATGTGGATGAGGACGACGACCTGCCGGTTCTGCCGTTTCGCGACAGCGACAGCTTGGAGGTGGGCGATCTGGTGCTCGCCATCGGCAACCCCTTCGGCGTGGGCCAGACTGTGACGAGTGGCATCATCTCGGGCCTCGCCCGCGGGCCGGCCGGAGTGCGCAGGCCAGAGGCAGCCGAGGGTGGGTACTTTGTGCAGACCGATGCGGCAATCAATCCGGGCAACTCCGGGGGCGCGCTCGTCGATATGGCCGGCGCGCTGGTGGGGGTGAACACGGCGATCCTGAGCCGCTCGGGGGGCTCGAACGGGATCGGTTTCGCCGTGCCTTCCAATCTCGTCGCGCGGGTTGTGGATGCCGCGCGCGGCGGTGAACGGCGCCTGCCGCGCGCCTGGCTCGGCCTCGACGCCCAGGTCGTGACCGCAGAGCTCGCCGAGGCGCTCGGGCTCGAGCGACCGGAGGGCGTTCTCGTGCGCGACCTCCATGACGAGAGCCCGCTGGCCGCGGCCGGGCTTCGGCCTGGCGATCTGATCCTCAGTTTCGAGGGGGCGGCGATCGACAATCCGGCGACCCTCGCCTTTCGCTCCGCGACGCTCGGCACCGGAGGAGAGGCGCGCCTCGGCTTTCTGCGTCGGGGTGAGGAGCGCGAGGTGCTCGTGACCCTGGCGCCGCCGCCTGAACGTCCCGCACGCGATCCTCGGCGGCTGAGCGCTGTGGGCAGTCTCAGCGGGCTCGCCGTTGTCTCGGTGAACCCAGCCGTGATCGTCGAGGCCGGCCTTCCGCTCAATGTGGAGGGCGTGTTGGTAGCCGACATCCAAGGCCCCGCGCGACGCAGTGGTCTGCGCCGCGGCGATGTGATCTTCGAGGTCGATGAGACGCCCGTCGCCACGACGGAGGAGCTGCAGCTCGCCCTCAGCGACGGCGCCGCGTCCTTGGGCGTGCAGCGGCGGGGTCAGCGCGGGCGTGTCCGCGTGCGGCAATGACACGCGATCTCTTCGGTCTGCCGGAAGAGCCGCAGGAGGGGCCTGCGCGAGATCTGCCCGATGCACCGACGCGCGGCGCCCAGCCTTTGGCCGAGCGGCTGCGCCCGCAACGGCTGGATCAGGTGGCGGGCCAGGCGCATCTCTTGGGTCCCGACGGTCCCCTTGGGGCGATGCTTGCGGCAGGCCGGCTCGCCTCGATCATCCTCTGGGGCCCACCCGGTTGCGGCAAGACGACGATCGCGCGGTTGCTCGCCGGGGCGACGGCGCATCGCTTCGTCTCGATCAGCGCGATCTTCACCGGTGTGGCGGACCTGCGAAAGGTCTTCGAGGCTGCCCGCATCCGCCATGAGCAAGGGGGTGGCACGCTCCTCTTCGTCGATGAGATCCACCGCTTCAACAAGGCACAACAGGACGCGTTCCTGCCGCATATGGAGCGGGGAACCGTCGTGCTCGTCGGTGCCACGACTGAAAATCCCTCCTTCGAGCTCAACGCCGCGCTTCTGTCGCGGGCCCAGGTGCTGCGGCTGCAGGCTCTGTCGGAGGCGGATCTCGAGGCGATCCTCGTACGGGCCGAGGGCGAGATCGGGCCTCTCCCGCTCGAGCCTGCCGCGCGCGAGATGCTGATCGC
Organism: Pseudomonadota bacterium; assembly: GCA_039026635.1. GTDB lineage: Bacteria > Pseudomonadota > Alphaproteobacteria > Rhodobacterales > Rhodobacteraceae > Thermohalobaculum. The sequence continues at coordinate 9,875 of JBCCLX010000028.1, read as the reverse complement.
CATGGCGGCGGGAGATGGGCGGGCGCTCCTGACGCTCGCGGAGGAGGCGGCAGGGCTCGGGCCCGATCCGGTCGATCGTGCGACGCTGCGCGCCCGTCTCGCCCGCCGCGCCGCCCTCTACGACAAGACAGGCGATGCCCATTACGGGCTCATCTCGGCGCTCCACAAAGCCGTGCGCGGCTCGGATCCCGATGCCGCCCTCTACTGGCTGGCACGCATGCTGGAGGGGGGCGAGGATCCGCGCTACCTCGCGCGCCGGATCGCGCGCATGGCCGTTGAGGACATCGGGCTCGCAGAGCCGGAGGCCCTGAGCCGCTGCCTGACCGCCTGGGATGCTTATGAGCGCTTGGGCTCGCCGGAGGGAGAACTGGCGCTCGCGGGTGCCGTGGTCTCCCTCGCGCTCGCGCCGAAATCGAACGCGATCTACAAGGCCTTTGGCGCGGCACAGGCTTTGGCCCGGGAAACAGGCCATCTCTCGCCGCCGGCCCATATCCTCAATGCGCCGACGCGGCTGATGAAGGAGCAGGGCTTCGGTGCGGGCTACGCTTATGACCATGACGCCGACGATGCGTTTTCCGGGCAGGACTATTTCCCCGAAGGCCTGCCGCGTCCGAGCCTCTATCAGCCGACCGATCGCGGGGTTGAGGCCGCACTGGCCCGAAGGCTGGCTGAGCTGGCCGAGATGCGTGCAGCGCGGCAGTTACGGGAGGACGACGAGCGCCATGATTGAGAAGCTGGCGTTCGTGGCCGTTGGCGGGGCCGCCGGGGCCGTGCTGCGCTTTCTGGTGTCCCATGCGAGCATGCGCCTCGTGCCGGGCCTGCCCGTCGGGACCTTTCTGGTCAATGTGGTGGGCTCTCTCGCCATGGGGGTGGTGGCCGTTTGGCTGATTGAACGCGGGGCTCTGGCGCGCTTTGCCCCTCTGTTGATGACCGGGCTGCTGGGAGGTTTTACGACCTTCTCGGCCTTCTCTCTCGATGCGTGGTATCTGCTCGAGCGGGGGCGCTTCTGGGTGGCCGTGGGCTACATCGGCCTCTCGGTCGTGCTCTCGATCGCCGCACTCGCGGTGGGCCTGGCGCTCGGACGGCGGTGGTTTTTATGAGCGGTGTGGCGCTCGTGCCCGTTGGCGAGGACGAAGCGGAGCAGCGGCTCGACCGCTGGTTTCGTCGGCACTACCCGCAGGTAAAGCAGGGTCAGCTCGAGAAGCTCTGCCGGCGGGGTGAGATCCGGGTGGATGGCGCGCGGGTGAAGGCGGCGACGCGGGTCGCGCCGGGGCAGACGGTGCGAGTCCCGCCTCTGCCCGCGGCGGCCCCGGAGGCTGCTCGGGAGGCTGCGGACCGTGCCCACCGCACGCCAGCCAGCGCCAAACCGGTCGATAGCGCGCTCGTCGAGATGCTCCGGGCCGCTGTCATTTGGCGTGACGATCATATGCTGGTGCTGGACAAGCCGCCGGGGCTCGCCGTGCAGGGGGGCACCGGGCAGACACGGCATCTGGGCGCGGCACTGTCGGGGCTGCGCTTTGAGCGTGACGACGATCCGCGTCTCGTCCACCGCCTCGATCAGGATACGTCGGGAGTCCTCGTGCTGGCGCGCACGGGCGCGGCGGCCGTGGCCCTTGCCCGCGCCTTTCGTCAGCGCACGACTGATAAGCTCTACATCGCCGTCCTCGCGGGGCGGCCGAAGCCTGCGGCGGGAACCGTGCGCTATGGTCTCGAGAAGGCCGGCGGGGCCGGCGCCGAGCGCATGCAGATCGTCCATCCCGATGCTGTCGGCGCGAGCGATGCCGCGCGCCATGCGCGCACGGATTACCGCGTGGTCGATGGGGCGGGGCAGCGCGCCTCTTGGGCGGTGCTGCGCCCGGTGACTGGGCGGACCCATCAACTCCGCGCGCATATGGCGGCGCTCGGCACCCCCGTCGCCGGTGACGGCAAATATGGGGGCCGAGGGCGCGAGAATGCCGGTGATGGTTGGGGCGCCAATCTGGGCCAGGCCGTGAGCCGCAAGCTGCACCTGCATGCCTGGCGCCTCAGCCTACCCCATCCGATCTCGGGAGCCCGTCGCAGCTTCACGGCGCCCCTGCCCGAGCACATGGCGCGCAGTTTCGAGTTCTTCGGGTGGGATCCGGCGAGCGCGCCCGACGACCCTTTCGCATTCGACGAGGATTAGCCGGCGCCGCGTCCCGTGCCGCCTCGGTGCGACTCTTAGTGGGCTCAGCGCACGAGCAGTTCCGCATGAAGCGCACCGGCGGCATCGATGGCGCGCAGGATGTCGATCATGTCGCGGGGGCCGATGCCGAGCGCGTTGAGCCCTGCAACCAGATCCGCGAGCGTCACGTTGCGTTCGACGACGGCGAGGCGTTGTTCCGCGCCCTCGTCGACGAAGAGATCCGTGCGCGGTAGGAGGAGCGGTTCGCCATCGGTGAACGGATTGGGCACTGCGGCGATCGGGCGCTCTTCGACGCGGATGGTCAGATTGCCCTGGCTGACGGCCACTTCACTGATCCGCACATCCGCGCCGAGGACGATGGTGCCCGAGCGCTGATCCACCACCACCCGCGCTTTGGTGGAGGGTGAGACCGGCAGGTTCTCGATCCGCGCGATGGCAGCGGCGGGTGCCAGATCCTGATCGAGGAGTGCGAGGGTGACAGTGCCCGGATCATCGGTGCGGGCGACCCCTTCGCCGAGCGCCTGATTGACGGCCCGGGCGATGCGCGCCGCGGTCGTGAAGTCGGGATTGCGCAGTGCGAGCCTGATGCGCGGCATGCTGGCGAAATCGAAGGGCACTTCGCGCTCGACCCGGGCACCGCCCGGGATCCCGCCGGCGGTGGGCACCCCGGAGACTTCGACAGCCGCATCGCCGCCTGCGCCAAAGCCGCTGGCGATGATGGGGCCCTGGGCGACGGCATAGATCGCGCCATCGGCGGCATTGAGCGGGGTCATGACAAGGGTGCCGCCCAGCAGGCTCTGCGCATCTCCGATCGCTGCGACGTCCACATCGATCCGGCTGCCGGCGCGGGCAAAGGGGGGCAGGGAGGCTGTGACGATGACGGCGGCGACGTTGCGGGTGCGGAAATCCTCCCCCGTGACGTTCACGCCGAGCCGCTCGAGCAGGTTTGAGAGCGCCTCTTCGGTGAAGGGCGCGTTTCGAATACCGTCTCCCGTCCCATCCAGGCCAACCACCAGGCCGTAGCCCACCAGATCGTTCCCGCGCACCCCTTCGATCTCGACCAGGTCTTTGATCCGTGGTCCGCCCGGTGACCCGCCGGCCAGCGCGGGCCCGGCCAGCAGGAGCAGCAGGGCCCCCAGGATCAGGCTGATCCGGCGGCAAAGAATGGCGCTTCTCGCCAACTGGGAGTGTGGGGTCATCGCAAGAAGTTTGTCAGGGTGAGATTGGAGATACGGGCGGTGGTGACGAAGAGCGCTTCGATGGCATCCTCGGTGGCCGTGAGGGCGCTGGCGGCCTCGAATTGGTCGCGGCCGACGAGGGCTGTGAGCGCGTCGTTCAGGACGGTTTCTTCGGCGCGGCTGCGGGTCTGGACCTCTTCGATGCGCGCTTCGGTCACGCCGATCTGCCCGGCGACGCTGGCCAGGGGCGCGAGTGTGTTGCGCAGGCCCTCAAGCCCGGCCTCGGCAAGGGCGCGTCGCTCTTCCACCGTGCCGGGGGCGGCAACCGCAGCGCCGATGGCGCTGATCTCGCGGAGGATATCGCGGAACACCTGCTCATCGGCGCGCAGCGTGATGCGCACAGTCTCACCTTCGGCGATGGCCGTCGCTGGCGCGTCGCCCGTGCCGCCGGTGTAGAATGTCGTCTCGAAGTCGCCGCCTGGCGTGTCGAAGAGCGCGCGGACTGCGGCATCGGCGGTTGCGGCCGTCGTGCCCGTCGCCGCCGCAACGCCCACGGCGGTCGCGATCGTCTCGGCATCGGCCAGAGCGGGCGTCGTGCCGGCGTTGCCCGAGAAGAGCATGCGCCCCGCGAAGGCTGTATTGAGCGCGGAGACCACCGTCTCGAGCGCGTTCTCCGCGGGCTTCTCCGTCAGCGCGACGCCGAGATCGAAGGCGGTGTCGAGCGCGGATTGCACGTCGCTGCCCAGGCTCTCCACGGCGCTTCGCACGGTTGCGATCGTCGTCTGCTGCGTGGCCGCCCGGGCGGCGGCCAGCTCTCCGGCCTCACGATAGCCGGCGATGGCGTCGAGACTGGCGCCCAGGCGCAGGGCCTCCGCCGTCTGACCGCGCAGGCGCGTGGCAGGATCGGCAGCCTGGCCAGTGACCGTTTCCGTCTGCAGCGTTTCGAGTTGCGTGCGCAGCGCCGCCGCACTGCGGGCGCGCCGGGCGGCGGCGGCATCAGGCGCGAAACCGGTCTCATAGGGTCCCATCAGAACCTCCTCAGCTCGTCGAGCATGGCTTCGGCCGTGCGGATCACCTGGGCATTGGCGGCATAGGCCTGCTCGATGGCGATCAGGGCCTGCAGCTCGGCATCCCGGTCGACCGCGAGCTTTGCTGCTTCGTCATCGGCGATGGCCACGCGCGCACCTTCGGCGGCGCCCAGCAGCGCCTCGGCACCGACGCGGCTCTCCGAGACGCGCTCCCCGAGCGCTGCGGTCCGGTCCATCTGACTGAGCGGCGTCTCGAGCCCCGGCACGCCGGGTGCGGGGCTGGCGCGGGCCAGCGCCTCTAGGATGTTGCGTAGGATCGTATCGTCGCTGACCGGCCCCGGGGCGGTGGCTCCAAGCCCATCGCGCAGGAGGGCCGGGTTGCCCCCGGCGGCGGGATCAACCGCGGTGTTGAGCGAGAGTCGACCGGCCAGCCCCGGCGCTGGCGTGGCAGCGAGCGCGGCACCGGCATCGGTGAAGAGCCCCGGATCGCCTGCGGTCAGCGTCGGGTCGACGGCGGGGTCGGCCAGACGCGTGGCAAGCTCTGCGGCGAGCCCGTCGAGCTGGGCCTCAAAGCCTGGTAGTTCACTGTCACGCAGCGCGAAGAGGCCGGCGAGTGCCCCGCTTCCCGCGGCCTGGGCTGCTGGACCCCCCGGCGTCAGATCGACGCCGCCGAGCGTGATGCCCGAGAGCGCGCCGGTGCCGTTGTCATAGGCCTGGGAGGGGCCGATCACGGGGGTCGGCGAAAACTCGATGCGCCGCGCCACCTGGCCGACCAGCAGCAGGCCCTCGGCCGTGCGTACTTCGACACTGCCATCCTCGCGCGGGAAGGTGCGCACAGGCAGGGCGACGGCGATCTCGTCGATCAGGCTTTCGCGGCGGTCGATCAGCGCTGCCGTGTCCCGACCTGTCGCCTCCGCGCGCACGATGTTGCGGTTGAGAGTGACGATCTCTGCACTCGCGCGGTTGATGCCGTCGACCAGCTGGGCGATCTCGGTATCCGCATCGCCGCGTAGCGTGCCGACCGTCTCTGAGATGGTGTTGAATTTGGCGGCCAGGTCGCTCGCGGCTTGAGCCGCTTCGAACTGACGCGTCGGCTCCTCCGGCGCATCGGCCAAGGTCCGCAGCGCGGCCTGGAAGTCGCTCTGCAGATCGAAGAGGCCGTTGCCCGCATCGCCGAGCTCGCCGAAGGCGGCGGCAAGGCGGCCGAGCCCTGTGGCCAGCGCCTGGGCCTCGGCGGCATCGCCATCGGCCACTCGGCGCAGGCCGGTCAACTCGGGATCCATCGGGCGTTCGACGCGCAGCACCTCGACACCGCCCGTGGGCGCACGCTGGCTGAGCTGCACGCGCCGCGCGGCATAGCCCTCGGTCAGGGAGTTGGCGATGTTGTCCGAGGTCGTCGAGAGCTGGCGGCTGTTGGCCGTGAGCCCGCTCAGGGCATTCTGGATCGCAGCTGAGATCATCGGCGGGCTCCCGGTTTAGGGGCCGGCGGCGCGGACGCCGCCGGGTGCTGGGTCAGCGTTTCAGGTTGGTCGTTTCCTGCAGCATCTCGTCCACGGTCTGGACGACGGTGGCGTTCGAGGAATAGGCGCGCTGCGTCTGGATCAGGCTCGTCAGCTCGCGGGCGATATCGACGTTGCTCTCCTGCAGGGAGAAGCCCTCGATGCTCCCCACGGGCCCGCTGTTGGCGTCCCAGAGGAACGGCCGACCCGAATCGTTGGTCAGCGAGAAGGCCTGATCGTTCTCGGCTTGCAGCGCGTTCGGGTTCGGCACATCGACGACCGGGATCTGGAAGAGCGTCAGCGTCTGGCCCGTGTCGTAGACACCGCGCAGAAAACCGCCTTCCGCGATCTCGAGGCTGGCCAGACTGCCTGCTGGCGAGCCGTTCGCCGTCACGGCCACGGGGCTGAAGCCGGCGTCGATCTGGGTGATCCCGCCTGCGAGCCCTGTGCCGCCGATAAAGATGTCGATCGGGCCGTCGAGGACGTTCGTCGTGAGGATACCGGTCAGGGCATCATAGGTGCCGCCTGTGGTGACCGTATCGATCGTGCCTTGGCCGGCACGAGACGAATCGAAGGTCAGCGTCACGGTATCGATCGCGGTCGCCGGGGTGGCCGAGGCGCTGTCGAAGAACTCGAGTGTCCAGGTGTCGCTAAAGCCGGCGCCGGCGACCGTGGGGGTGAAGACAGCGGTCAGCTCATTCCGCCGGCCGACGCCGTCGAAGTACTCGATCACGGTCGTGTAGGAATCACCACTGCTGCCTGCCGCCGTGTCCTGGGCGGGCAGGTTGAGGACCAGTTCGGCCTCCGTCGTCGGATCCGCCGTCGTCAGGAAGGGGGTCACCTGCACCGGCACCAAATCCGCCGGCCCGTCGCGGATCACGTTGTTGAGCAGATTGCCGCTGCCATCCGTCGGCCAACCCATCAGCGTCAGGCCCGAGCGCGTGGTCAGAAAACCGTCGGCCGAGCGCTCAAAGCTGCCCGTCGCCGTGAGCAGGAACGGGCGCTCATTAGGCGGCAGGTTCACGGAGGTCTCTTCCGTCACCGGCAGGAAACCCCGCCCCGAGATGGCGATATCCGTCGCGTTCGAAGAGGCGATCAGCGTGCCCGAGGCTGCCACGTCGCGATAGGCATTGGCGCGCACGCCGCCCGCGCTGTACCGCCCAGGGCCGCTGGGGATCACGAGGGAATTGAAGTCCACCTCTCCGCGGCGGTAGCCCGCGGTCGAAGAGTTGGCGATGTTGTCAGACAGCACCGCCAGTCGCGTGGCGTTAGCCTGCAGCCCGGCGACACCGGCGCTGAGCGACGAGGAAAGGGTCATCCGCAGTCTCCTTCTGGGGTCCGCCGGCATGCCGGCCACGCCGCTGACATGACAGGGCCGGCTTAAGGCGGCCTAACGGGGCATGGTTAAGAGCTTGATAGCGATGCGCCGGTTCTCCGCGGCCATCGCGTCCGCAATCAGCGGTTCGCTGGCGGCGCGGCCCTCGACGCGGGCAATGCGGCCTGTCTCGATCCCATTGATCAGCAGGAGCCGCCGCGCCCGATTGGCGCGATCGGCGCTCAGCTCCCAGTTCGAGTAGTCCCCGCGCGAGAACGGGCGCGCATCCGTATGCCCGATCACGGCGATTTGATTCTGTGTCCCGATGATGATCGGGGCGATGAGGGCGATCAGCTCGGTCAGGAGCGGCTCAGGCTGGGCGCTACCCGAGGCAAAGAGCGGCTCGCCGACCAGATCGACGAGTTCGATCAAGAGCCCCTCGCTGGTCAGGCGCACGCGCAGATGGTCGCCCGCTTCCGCGCCGCCGGCTGCCATCAGCGCCGCCTCCAGCGCTTCTTGAGGCCCGATGCCCGTCTCGGTCACCGGCCCCTCGAGCGGAGAACCCGCGCGATCGTCAGAGAGCCCAGGGCGCTCGATGCCCGGCGGCGACGCTGTGTCCTCGCCGAGGTCCTCACCCGGGTCCGTCTGCCGGGGATCGGGGCGCACGCCTTCCGGCACGGTCCCGGCCATGGGCGAGGGGGTAAAGGGATCGGTGCCCCCCATCATGCCTTCCCCGCCCCCGGAGGAGGGGGTGAGAGGGATCGACGGGTCGAAATAGTCGGCCAAGCCCTGGCGCTGCTCTTCCGAGGTGGCGTTCAGCAGCCACATCATCAGGAAGAAGGCCATCATCGCGGTTGCGAAGTCGGCGTAGGCAACCTTCCAGGCGCTCGAGTGATGCTCGCCTTCCACGACCTTCTTCGGTCGTAAGATGACGGTCTGACCTTCCTCGCTCATGCCGACTCCCTGCGCATTCCTGTTGCATGCGATCTATCGCGCCGCGGATGAGCGCCGGGTTAAACGACGCGCTTCACGGTTTCTCAACGCGCTCTGGTGCAAGCGAGTGAGGCGGTCGAAGCGCCGTGTAGAAACAGCGGGAGATGGGCATGCAGACGAGCGGCGTTCTGGCGCGCAAGCTGCGCGGGCCGAAGATGCGGCTGGCGGGTTTCCCATCGATGGACCCGCTCTGTCACGCCTTCGCCTCCATCGCCGCCACGCGCTCGCGCGCCGAGCTGCGGCCGGGCGTCGAGGTGTCGGTCTATGGCTTCGAGGTGATGCGCCACGGGGATTATCTGCGCGGGCTACGCGCACCCTCGGCGATCTATCTGCTCAACTTCTCGGCCTTGAGTGGGACGGGCCTGATCAAGGCGCACCCGCGGCTTCTGGGTAAGGTGCTCGACATCTATCTCGGCGGGGATGGATCATTCGAGGAGTCGAACTTCGCGCGCTCGCTCACGGCGATCGATCTCGCCCTGTATGGCCGCTTCGTCGATCTCGTCACCCGCTGTTTCGGCGAGGCGATCCTGGAGCTCTGCGGACGCTCGGCCATCGGGGAGGCAAGCCGGTCGCGCTTCGAGCAGTTGCCGGGCATGGTGCGCATTGCGCCGGACAACTCTGAGATCTTCGTGATCAAGCTCAACTACCATGTGGGAGACGACAAGCGCGGCGCGGGGCTCGACTTCGTCTTGCCCGTCTCCACGCTGGAGCCGCTGAAACGCGATTTGACGAGCGCGCAGCAGGGCGGTGACACCAACCGGGGCCTCTGGACGGAGCACATGCTGCAACAAGTGCTTGCCACTCCTCTGCCGATGCATGCCACCCTGCCGATCGGCAAGCTCACGGTTGGCGAGATCAATCGCCTGAGCATCGGGGATCTGTTGGAGCTGCCGGATCATGCGCTGCAGCGGGTGCAGCTGCAGGCGCGCACCAGTCGGGGGCCCACGGTCGTGACGACGGGCCGTCTAGGGGTCCGGGACCGCTACAAGGCCGTGCAACTCACAGCCGAGCCCAACGAGCATTTCCTCGCGCCCCTCCGCTCGGTCGTGGCAACGCGCGGCCTGAAAGAGGACGCTGCCTGAGGTGTGATCGCGCGAAAGGCCGGTCACATCTCGAGGGACTTCATGCCGCCTCGGCGATGACGCATACTCTCTCCAAAGCGCGCCCTGCGACGCTCGCGGATCGGGAGAGATGGCATGAGAAGAGCACTGGGCGCGATGAGACGGGCAAGGCGCCCCCTGCGCCGGCTCTGGCCTCTAGGCAGGCTCGCTTGCGCCACCGCCGCTGTCTTCGCCTCCGCAACCGTCCTCGCGCTTCTGGTGCCTGGCGCCAGCGCTGAGACGGCACGCCAGGTCTTTGGCGGCGCGCGCGTGCCGAGCGCGCAGGCCCCGGCGCCGATCGGCAGCTATGCCAAAGGCTGCTTGGCAGGTGGGATCGCGCTCGCCGAAACCGCGCCCGGCTGGCAGGCCATGCGCCTCAGCCGCAACCGCAACTGGGGCCATCCGGAGATGATCGCCTTTATCGAGCGGCTCTCGACCGATGCCCAGGTGATCGGCTGGCCGCGCATCTATGTGGGCGACATCTCCCAACCGAGAGGTGGGCCGATGCTGACGGGGCACCGTTCCCACCAGATCGGCCTTGATGCGGATATCTGGATGCGCCGCCCCGGCGAGGAGGTTCTGAGCCGCTCGGCGCGGG
>JBCCLX010000027.1:0-18712 GCA_039026635.1 Pseudomonadota bacterium | reverse complement strand
GCCCATTCAGCGGAAAAAAAGCGCTCGCCATTAGGCTCGAACCGGCGCCAACAATCGCGCCACAGCCTGTTCCTTCAGTTCCGCCGTGATACGCGGCTGTGCTTGCTCGTTCATCCATCATCCGCCGTCCCGGACGCATTGTACCGCCGAGTCCGCCATCAGGGGGCAAGCTCATCGCTGGTCTGGCTACGACGATCGCTCGGCTTGGCTTCGGCGAGAGCGTTGTCTCAGTTGCGCGCATTGACAACCGGGGGACACGTAGGGACCGGCCGACAGATGTCAGGACCTCTCCGCCTTGATCTTCGCATAGTGGCGTGCGGCTTTGGCCCGGTTGCCGCAGGCGTCCATGCGGCACCAGGTGCGTCGCCCGTTCTTTGTCTCGTCGATAAAGAGCCAGCCGCAGTGCGAGCCCGGGCACATTTTCAGCCGCGCGCGCTCTCGCTTGTCCATCAAGATCGAGAGGGCCGAGACAGCCAGCAGGCCCTCGAGCGGCTGGCCCGTCACTTCGTGGTCCGAGGCATCGTGATCGGCAAAGTCGATCCTGCGCAACGCGTTCATCACACCCGGCCCGGCGGTCCCGAGCAGGAGATCTCGCAAGTCCTTTCGATAGTCGAGGAGCGCCGGCATCTCGTTCTCCGTACGCGCGGAGCCCAGGTCGAGCGCAGCGAGCCAGGCGGACAGATCGGATGATGTCGCGAGCTTCTCATGGACCACCAGACCCTCGTCCGACCAATCGGCAGTGTTGACGAAGTCCAGCACCAGCCGCCCACCCACAAGCCGGATCGGATGTCCCTCGGAATAGGTCATGGCAAATTCTAACCTTTGTAGTGGTTGACGGACAAGTGCTCTCGATATCTAACCATTGATATGGTTATGACAGCGCCCTCCCAAGCCGACCCCCCTGTCACGCTCACGCTTGCGGCCGTTCTGCGGGGTATGCAGCGGCTCTTTCCCGTCAGCCTCTTCGTGCTCCCCTTCGGAACCGCCTTCGGAGTGGCCGCCGTCGATCAGGGCCTGAGTGCGGCCCAAGCCATCGCGATGAGTGCGCTGGTGTTCACGGCGATTGCCCAGTTCGCCGCACTCGATCTGCTGATCGATCCCGTGCCCTTCGGCTCGCTCGTCATGGTGATGCTCGCGCTCAACGCCCGCCATGTGATCATCGGCGCGGCCCTCGCCCGCTGGATCAACCAGTTGTCCTGGCGCGCCCGGGTGCTGACGCTCGCCTTCCTGAGCGATGCGAATTTCGCGGACACGCGGCCGATGCTGCAGGGGGGCGACGCGGATTTGGGGCCTTTGCTTGGCGGCGGGCTCATGCTCTGGCTCGCCTGGGTCAGCAGCACGGCGCTCGGGGCACTGGCGGGCGATCTGATCGGGGACACCAGCGCCTACGGTTTTGGGGCGGTAATGGTGTACTTTTTCGCGGCGCAGGTGGTCCGCGGCGTGCGAACCTCGGGCAGCCTGCTGCTCTGTGCCTGCGTTGCGATGGGCGTTGCCGTGATGACCCATGCGAATTTGCCCGTCGGATGGAACGTCATCCTTGCCGCGCTGATCGGCGGTGGCCTCGCGGCGGCGACCGATGCGGGAACCCAGGCGAAGACCCAGGCGAAGACCAATGCTGAGTGACACATCTTTTCTGATCGCGCTCGCCCTGATGACGGTGGCGACCCTTCTGACCCGCATGTCTGGGCCGGTGCTGATGGCTCATGTGCGGCTGACACCCCGGGTGGAGCGGTTCTTGGAGGGGCTTGCCGTCTCTGTCGTCGCCGCGCTGGTGGCATCGAACCTGGTGGGGACACCGGCCAACACGGTGCCGGTTCTGGGCGCCGTCCTAGTGATGCTGCTCACGCGGAGCGCGATCTGGGCGATGCTGGCGGGAATGGTGATCGCGGCCGCCCTGCACGCCGGTTTCGCCATCTAGCCGGCAGCATCGGCGCGCTATGCGTCGGGCGTCCAGCCGCTTCTGCGCGCTTCAGCGGGGGAGTCTTGAACCGCCTTGAAACAGGCAAGGTCTTCGCAGCGACGACGATGCGCATGGAGCTTTGGATAGGCGGCGGTGCTCTCCAATGCCGGAACCACGCGTTCGAGGTATTGCATCGAGACCGCGACGGCGAGGTCGGCGCGGGAGAAGCCTGTCTCGAAGAACCAGCCAGGGGTCGCGCGTGCTTCCAGCCAGGCACAGGCCGATGAGATCTGGCGTTCAAGCCGCGCGCACCATGCCGGATCGCTCGTGCCTGGCGCGCGCCGGGTCCGCTCGATCCCACGCTCATAGATCTTCTCGGCCAGCGTCACGCCGACGACCTCGACCTGCACCACCTGCCGGCGCTGCGAGACAGCGACCGGGCATAACCTCACTGAGGGGGCGGCGATTTCTTCGAGGAAGTCGATGATCGCGCGGCTGTCGATCAGCACCATGCCATCCTCGAGGATTAGCGCGGGCACTTTGCCGAGCGGATTGATTGCCAAGATCTGCTCGAAATCCGCGAAGGTCGACAGCACCTGCCGCTCGAAGGGCAGCCCGTAGTGGGTCAGGGCAATCGCCACGCGCCTGACAAAGGGCGAGTCGAACTGTCCGACCAAGATCATGCGTTATCACCCCGCAAGTACAGAGCCGCCGGGTGGCCGGCCCTCCGCCCATCTTGAGCAGGCGACAAGATCATCGCGGCGATCCACTGCCCACCCATTACGCCGACTGTGGCAGCCCCTCGGTTAAGCGCTGGATTGGTGGGATGCGCAAGCCGACGGTCCCTTGCGGGCTCCCGATCGCCGAGCCTCAGCGATCTGACTGCTCAGGATACCGGTGAGGATGAGCGCGCCGCCGGCGAGCGTTAGGACCGCCGGCACCTCGCTGAGGACCAGCCAGGCGAGGACGGGCGCCATCGGTGTCTCGAGCGTACTCAGCAGCGCTGTCTCGCCGGACGGCAGACGCTTTGCCCCCTCGGCCATCGCTACAGAGGCCAGCACGAAGACGAGCCCGAAGGCGGCCATCACGGGGATCTCCGCGGGCGGGCTCTCGAAGGGTGAGCCGAAGATGAGGGCCGGTGGCAGGACCAACAGGGAGGCGAGCACCAGGGGCCCTGCACTCGGTGTTTCAGGGTAGCGACGGTAGATCACAAGGTAGCCTGCCATCACCACGGTCATCCAAAGCGCCAGCAGATCGCCTGTCAGATTGATCGCGCCAAGCGAGCCGCCGACGATGAGGGCGACGCCCGCGAAGGTGAGCAGGCAGGCCAGCGCAACAGTGCGCGTCATCCGCTCTCCCATCCAGAGCCAGGCCAGGAGGGCGGCCAGCATCGGTGCGGCGGCATAGATCAGCGCCACATTGGCGATCGTCGTCAGTTTGAAGGCGGAGATGAACGCCACTGAGCCCGAGGCGCCGACAACCGCGGCGGCAAGCCCGGCCCGGCCCATGCCGAGGAACTCGGATGCCAGGCTGCCACGCGCAGCGATAAACAGCGTCGTCAGCAGGGCGGAAAAGACGCCGCGCCAGAAGATCACCTCCCAGGCCCCCGCAGTGACCCCTTTCGCAAAGAGCCCCGCGCTGCTGAAGATCACCGCCGAGGCGATCATGAGCGCTATCCCTGTGTTTCGAGTGCGCGTCCGGTTCGTCATGGTGCCCCCAAAAGCCGTGGTCTTGAGGGGCAGGTTAGGGGCTCACAACTGCCAGCTATTTGTCAGTACTGCTGTGCTAGCCTGCAGAAAACTGGGGGCCTGGCATGCTCAGAACCGATCGGCTGTTCGAGATCATCAGCATTCTGCGCAACACCGAAGCGCCGATGTCGGCAGCGGCGATCGCGGCCGCCATCGAGGTGTCGCCGCGGACGGTCTACCGCCATATCGCGACGCTCCAGGCCATGCGGGTCCCCATCGAGGGCGAGCGGGGCATCGGCTACGTCATGCGCCAGGACTATGATCTGCCGCCCCTCAACTTCGACGAAGAAGAGCTCGAGGCGATCTTGGTGGGGCTTTGCCTGATCAGCCGCACGGGCGATGGCAGCTTGCGCAAGGCGGCGGACCGGGTGCACCGCAAGATCGAGACCCATCGGGTGCCGGACGGCAGCCTCAGGGTGTCGGATGATGGGATATCGGCCCCGGCGGATGGTCTTTTGGCAACGCTGCGCGCGGCTATTCGGCGGGAGCAGAAGGTACACATCCTCTACCGCTCGCTTGAAGATGAGCACACCGACCGGGTGATCCTGCCGATCGCGCTCACCTATTACACCTCGGTCGCCACCGTTTCGGGCTGGTGCGCGCTGCGGGAAGACTTCAGGTCTTTTCGCGTCGACCGGATCACAGAGTGCCTGGCGCTCGACGCCTATTTCAAAGGCGAAAGCGAGGCCTTGCGCGCGCGCATGTCCGACCCCTGAGGCGGGCGGCCTGGAGCGGGCCTGGAGCGGGCCTGCGATCCAGTGCGCCGCTTCAGATAGCGGGCGGAAGAACCCCGGTCGCTCAGGAGAGCATCCAGGGTCGGTTCGAGGGGTTGGTCTTCGACCCATCGGCATGGCGAAAGGTGCGCCCGCCCTTCCGGACCAAGGGTTGTGCGCCCTTGCCGCGGTCGATGTCGCGACTGTGCCGCGGCGCGTTCTGGGACCTTTCATTGATCGCATGGGCCCGCCGCGCCCCGTCGGAGAGGGCGGCGAGGCGGGGCAAGGCCGTAGCCCGCGGGGAAAGCTCCCCGCAGGCCGGGCAAGGGCAGGGCTGATCGAACAGCGCCATCGGGCGCGACGCTTCGAACAGGCCATGCTCCTCGCAAACGTACTCGTAGAGCGGCATCTCAGAGATCCGGCGCCACGGGGACTTTGACCGAGCCGTCGACGTATTTCTTCGGCCCGTCCGCATTCGGCATCATGTCCCATTCGAAGATGTCGGTGGGCAGCCAGAGCGTGGCGCAGGAGTTGGGAATGTCGACAACGCCCGAGACATGGCCCTGCACGGGGGCCGTCCCCAGGATCGCCAGCGCCTGCTCGCGCGAATAGCCGAACTTGGTCATGTACTCGATGGCGTTGAGGCAGGCCTGCCGGTACGCGACATTCAGGTCCATGTAGTGCTGGTTACCCTCCTCATCGACGCTGATGCCCTCGAAGATCAGAAAGTCGTCGTACTTCGGCGTCTGGGGCGAGGGCTTGAAGAGAGGGTTCTTCACGCCGTACTTCGCCACACCGTCCTTGATCAGGTCGACCTTCACGTGCAGCCAGCTCGCCATCTCGATGCCGCCGCAGAAGGTGATCTCGCCGTCGCCCTGGCTGAAATGCGTGTCGCCCATCGAAAGGCCGCCACCATCGACGTAGACGGGGAACCAGATCTTGCAGCCGCGGCTGAGGTCCTTGATGTCGCAGTTGCCGCCATGCTCGCGGGGCGGCACGGTGCGGGCGGCCTCGGCGGCGGCGGCGGCGCGCGCATCTCCGGTCATCTTGCCCATATGGGCGGACTCAGGGTTGGGCAGCGTGGTCAGCGGCGGCACCCGGGTCGGATTGGTGTCGAAGAGCGCCTTCTCGCGCGCGTTCCACATGTCGAGGTGCTTGCGATCCGGCAGCGTGCCGATCAGGCCTGGATGGATCAGGCCCGCATAGCGCACGCCCGGCACATGGCGCGAGGACGTATACATGCCGTCGAAGTCCCAGATCGTCTTCTGCGCATCCGGGAAGTGGTCGGTCATGAAGCCGCCGCCATTGGTCTGGGAGAAGACGCCGTTGAAGCCCCAGAGGCTGCGCTGCAGCGGGCCCACATCCAGCAACTCGACCACCAGCAGGTCGCCCGGTTTGGCGCCCTTCACGCCGATGGGCCCTGAGAGGTAGTGGACCTGGGGCAGCTCGACGTCACGCACATCGGAGGCGTCGTCGTTGTTCTTGATCTGGCTGCCGGTCCAGTCATAGGCCTCCACGATGAAATCGGCCCCTGGATCGACCCAGGCGACAATCGGAATGTCGGGGTGCCAGCGGTTGTGGATCATCGGGTTGTTGTGGGGGCTGTCGTCCAGATCGACCGAGATCAGCGTCTCCGGCGACCGGGTGTAGCTCATGGCGGTATCGGGCATTTCAGGCTTCCTCTCTCTGTTGAGTTTGCTCCAATCGGTCCGGGGGATCAGACGGACAGGAATTTGGTGACGCGCTCTTCGTCCAGGCCCTCGCGCGGGCCTTCGAAGACGAAACTGCCGTTCTCGATGACGACGACGCGATCGGCGACGTCGAGGGCAAAGCTCAGCACCTGCTCGGAGACGACGATGGTCAGCCCATGCTCATCGCGGATGCGGCGCAGGGTGCGCGCCATCTCGCGGATGATGCTCGGTTGGATGCCTTCGGTCGGCTCGTCTAGGAGCAGGATCTTGGGCTCGGCGGCCAGTGCCCGGGCGATCGCAAGCTGCTGCTGCTGACCGCCCGAGAGGTTGCCGCCCCGGCGCTTCCTCATCTCCTTGAGCACTGGGAACATCTCGTAGAGATGCTCGGGCACGGTCTTCTTGCCGGTGACGGTGAGGCCGGTTTCGATGTTCTCCTGCACCGTCATCGTGCCGAAGATCGCGCGGCCCTGGGGGACATAGGCGACGCCTTCGGCCACGCGCTTGTGGCTCTTCATGGCCGAGACCTCGGTCTCGCCGACAAGGATCGATCCCTTGCGCGAGGGCACGATGCCGATGAGCGACTTCATGAGCGTGGTCTTGCCCATGCCGTTGCGGCCCATCACAGCGACGATCTCGCCCTTGGCGACGTCGAGCTCGAGCCCGTGCAGGATCTCGGATTGGCCATAGGCCACGCGGAGGTCACGAACATGCAGCATGGCTGGCTCCCTCAATGGCCCAGATAGACTTCGACGACTTTGGGATCGGCCTGGACCTTCTCCATCGAGCCCTGGGCCAGGATCTTGCCCTGGTGCAGCACCAGAACCTTGTGGGCGATGTCCTCGACGAACTTCATGTCGTGCTCGATCACGAGCACCGAGCGGCCCTCGGTGATCCGGTTGAGCAGCTCGGCCGTCTTCTTGCGCTCCGCCACCGACATGCCGGCGACGGGCTCATCGAGCATCAGAAGCTCCGGGTCCTGGATCAGCAGCATGCCGATCTCGAGCCACTGCTTCTGACCGTGGGAGAGAAGCCCCGCCTTGTCGCCCAGGTTGTCCAGCAGGAAGATGGTCTCGGCCACCTCCTCGATGCGCGCGACGACATCTGCGGAGCGCTTGAAACCGAGTGCGCCAAAGACCGAGTAGCCCTTGGGATAGCTCAGCTCCAGGTTCTCGAAGACGGTTAGATCCTCGTAGATCGAGGGGTTCTGGAACTTCCGGCCGACGCCTGCGTGGACGATCTGATCCTCGCGCAGCGTTGTCAGCTCGCGGTCCTTGTAGCGGATCGAGCCATCGGTCGACTTCGTGCGCCCGCAGATGAGGTCGAGCACCGTGGTCTTGCCCGCCCCATTGGGCCCGATGATCACGAAGATCTCGTTGGTGTCGACGTAGAAGCTGAGATCATCGACCGCCTTGAACCCGTCGAAGGAGACCGTGAGCCCCTCGACCGCGAGGAGATAGTCGGTGTGATGCATCGGCGCCGCGTTCATTGTGCGCTCCTCACTCGGCAGGGTTGGGGGTGGCGGTCGGCAGGCTGCCTGCCGGCGACGGTGTCGTGGCGGCAGACGGTGCAACCGGCGCATCCGTCTGCTTGCCGCGGGAGAGCAGCCGCAGAACGGGCGCCTTGACCCAGTCGTCGTAGATCCCGGCCAGACCATTGGGGAAGACCAGCACAACGGCGATGAAGAGCGCGCCGAAGCCGAGCAGCCAAAGCTCCGGGAACGCTTCGGAGAAGGCGGTCTTGGCCCAGTTGACGACCAGCGCGCCGTAGACCGCGCCCAGGATCGAGTGCCGCCCGCCGACCGCGCAGAAAATCACCATTTCGATGGAGGGCACGATGCCGATCAGCGTTGGGCTCATGAAACCCACCTGCAGCGTGAACATCGCCCCACCCACGGCCGACATCGCAGCACCGACGACGAAGACGAAGAGCTTGAAGTTGGCGACGTCGTAGCCCGAGAAGCGCACCCGCTCCTCCTGATCGCGCATGGCGATCAGCACGCGGCCCAGTTTCGAGCGCTTGATCCCCTGCGCCACGAAGAGGCAGGTGAAGAGCAGCACGCCGTTGACGAAATAGAGCGTCGTTTTCGCCTCATCTGTCCGGATATCCCAGCCGAGCAGCGTGCGCAGATCCGTGATGCCGTTGATCCCGCCCGTGTAGCCTTGCTGGCCGATGATCAGGATCGTCAGCACCGAGACGAGCGCCTGGGTGATGATCGCGAAATAGACGCCCGACACCCGGCGGCGGAACATCGCGACGCCCACGATGAAGGCCAGGATCGAGGGCACGAGCAGCACGGCGATGATCGCGAGCGGCAGGTAGTTGAACGGCTCCCACCACCAGGGCAGCGCCTTGAGCTGGTTCCAGTCCATAAAATCCGGGATCCCCGGCGTGGACTGGATCGCCGTGTTCTCCGGCGTCGAGGCCTCGAGCTTGAGGAACATGGCGATGCAGTAGCCGCCGAGCCCGAAGAAGATGCCCTGGCCGAGGCTGAGGATGCCCCCTGCCCCCCAGCAGAGCACCAGCCCGATCGCGACGAAAGCGTAGGTCAGATACTTGCCGACGAGGTTGAGGCGGAAGGCATCGAGCCCCATCGGCATGACGACGAAGATGAGCAGGGCGAGGATCGCAAAGCCGGCGATCTCGGCGGGGCTCATGAACGGGTTGCGGGTGATCGTGCGGGTCATCGTCCCTGCCCCTTCACTTACGGACTTTGAAGTCGAAGAGACCCTGCGGCCGCAGCATCAGGATCGTGATGACGGTGAGCAGGACGACGACCTTGGCCATGGAGCCGGAGAGGAAGAACTCGAGGACCGACTGCGTCTGGCTGATGGTGAAGGCCGAGGCGATGGTGCCGAGAAGGCTCGCCGCCCCCCCGAAGACGACCACGAGGAAGGTGTCGACGATGTAGAGCTGGCCTGCAGTGGGCCCGGTCGAGCCGATCATCGTGAAGGCCGAGCCCGCGACCCCCGCGACGCCGCAGCCGATCCCGAAGGTCAGCCGGTCGGTCATCTCGGTGTTCACGCCCACCGCCCCGGCCATCTGCCGGTTCGACATCACCGCCCGTACTTGTTTGCCCCAGGTCGAGCGGAACAGCATGACGTAGACGGCGACCGAGATCGTGATCGCGAGGATCATGACGAAGAGGCCGTTGATCGGGATCTCGATCAGGTCGGTGAGGTAGATGGACCCCAGCATCCAGTCGGGCACGCTGACGCCCACTTCTCGCGCGCCAAACGTGGAGCGATAGATCTGCTGCAGGATCAGTGAGAGGCCCCAGGTCGCCAGCAGTGTGTCGAGCGGTCGCTTATAGAGATGGCGTATGAGCCCCCATTCGACCGCCATGCCGAGCGCTCCGGCGGCGAAGAAGGCGAGGATCATCGCGACGAAGAAGTACATGCCGTAGAGCCCCGGCAGGTAGGCTTCGAAGAGCGTCGAGCAGAGATAGGTCGTGTAGGCGCCGAGGATCATGAACTCCCCATGCGCCATGTTGATCACGCCCATCTGGCCGAAGATGATGGCAAGCCCGAGGGCCATGAGCACGAAGACCGAAAAGAGAATGAGGCCAGCGAAGCCCTGCATGGCGACGATCGCGCCGAGCTCGCTCATGGTATAGCCGTCGAACATCCATCACTCCGTCATTGGCGCGGCACGCGGCCGACCGGCTGGGCAAGGTGGTGAAAAGGCGGTGGGGGTCGGCGGACAGGGAGACGCCGACCCCGGAGCGACGCCGACGGGCGGCGTCACGCCGGTCCCGATGCGACGCCGCTAAATGGCGCCGCTGGCCCTTACTGGTAGCCTTCCGGGAACGGGTCCGGCTCGACGAGCTCGGCCGTCTCGAAGACGACATCGTACTGCCCATCGTCGCGAGCACGGCCCACGCGGGTCTTGGACCAGAGGTGATGGTTCTCGTGGACCTTGACGTAGCCCTCGGGGGCGGTGTCGAGCTCGATGCCCGGGCTTGCCTCGCGCACCTTGTCCACATCGAAGCTGCCAGCCTTCTCGACGGCGGCCTTCCAGAGCCAGGGGCCGAGATAGGCGGCCTGGGTCACGTCGCCGATCACCATGTCGTCGCCCCACATCTTCTTGAATTCCTGGACGAAGATCTGGTTGTTCTCGTTGGGCAGCGACTGGAAGTACTTCATACAGGCATAGGCGCCCACGATGTTCTCACCACCGATGCCGCGGATCTCGTCCTCGGTCACCGAGATGGTGAGCAGCAGCGGGCCCTCTTCGGTCAGATCAATCCCGGCGGCCTTGAGCTGCTTGTAGAAGGCCACGTTGGAACCGCCCACGACGATGGCATAGATCACGTCCGGCTTGCGCAGGCGGATCTTGTTGATCACCGAGTTGAACTGCGTGTGGCCGAGCGGGTAGTACTCCTCGCCCACCACCTTGGTGCCTTCCATGAAGTTCTCGATGTGCTTGCGCGCGATCTTGTTCGAGGTGCGCGGCCAGATGTAATCCGAGCCGAGCAGGTAGAACGTCTTCGCGCCCTTCTCGCGCGTCACCCAATCAAGACCCGCGATGATCTGCTGCGTCGCTTCCTGGCCCGTGTAGATGACGTTCGGCGATTGCTCGAGGCCCTCGTAGAAGGTCGGGTAGTAGAGAAAACCGTTGAACTGCTCGAAGACCGGCAGCACTGCCTTGCGGCTGGCTGAGGTCCAGCAGCCCATCACCGAGGCAACCTTGTCGGCCTGTAGCAGCTTGCGCGACTTCTCGGCGAAGGTCGGCCAATCGGACGCGCCGTCTTCTTGGATGTACTCGATCTTGCGGCCGAGCACGCCGCCCATGGCATTGATCTGGGAGATCGCGAGCTTCTCAGCCTGCACCGACCCGGTCTCCGAGATCGCCATCGTGCCGGTGATGGAGTGCAGAATGCCGATGGTCACGGTGTCATCGGTGACGGCAAGGTCAGTGGTGTTGACCTCTGCGGTCGGAAAATCCGCCGCCCGCAGGCTGGAAGGCTTGAACAGCCCTGCCGTAAGGGCCGCTGCGCTTGCCCCCATGACGAAGCCCCGGCGATTGGTCGTGCCAAAGCTCTGATTTTTCGGGAATTTTGGTTCGTCGGTCATGATCTCTCCTCCAGCGCCAAGCACGTCCGCCACGCGAACGGCTGTCGGGGTGGTCCCGCTGAAGGAGAGGATCGAGCTTTCGACCTGCGGCCTTAATACGCCGATTTGCGTATATCGCTACGCGGTTTGCTGAAGGAGAATGGAGACGGTTTCGGGAAGCGGTCTCAAAGAGCCGCAATCGGGGCCGGAACTGAGACGCAGATCCGCGAGCCGGGAGGAGACGTCGGACGCAACAGGGGAAAGGACCCCGCCCCAGGCCTGAGCGATGAATCAGATATCAGAGGTGTCTGCACCGAAGCGTACCTACAACCAATGGGTCGCCAACGAGACGATGGAGGACTTCGCGCTCCGCTTCACAGCGCGGCGGGCGCGAAAGTGGACCCCTGCGCGCGTGGCAAACACGGCGATCGGCTCGATCTCGTTCCTAGCGCTCGAAGCGATCGGCGGTGCGATCACACTCTCCTACGGGTTCGAGAATGCCGTCATGGCGATCTTGGCCGTGGGCGCGGTGCTGTTCCTCACGGGCCTGCCCATCAGCTACCATGCCGCCAAATCGGGCGTGGACATCGACCTGCTGACCCGGGGTGCGGGGTTCGGCTATATCGGCTCCACGATCACCTCGCTGATCTACGCCTCCTTCACCTTCATCTTCTTCGCGCTGGAAGCGGCGATCCTGTCCTTCGCGCTCGAGCTCTGTTTCGGCGTGCCGCTGCCCATCGGCTACCTCTTGAACGCGCTCATCGTGATCCCGCTCGTGAGCCACGGCTTCACGCGGATCGGTGCCTTTCAGAAATGGACGCAGCCGGTCTGGATCGTGCTGCACGTCCTGCCCTTCGCCCTTCTCTTCTGGGTTGGCGCCGATCTCGAGGCCTGGATCGGGCATGAGGGGCGGCTCGGCGACGGGGGCTTTGATCTCGTGTTTTTCGCCGCGGCCAGCGGCGTCATCTTTTCGCTGGCCGCGCAGATCGGGGAGCAGGTCGACTTTCTGCGCTTCCTGCCCGAGCCGAAGACGCGGGGGGAGCGTATTCGCTGGTGGGTAGCCCTCGTGGCCGCCGGGCCCGGTTGGGCTGTGCTTGGGACGGTCAAGATGCTGGCCGGTTCGCTGCTCGCGGTCCTGGCGCTTCAGGCGGGCGTGCTGCCCGAAATGGCGGGCGAACCGACGCATATGTACCTCTCGGCCTTCGAGAGCGGGCTGCCCTGGCCCACGCTGGCTTTGGTGCTCACGGGTACTTTCGTCGTCGTCTCGCAGCTCAAGATCAATGTCACCAATGCCTATGCAGGCTCCATCGCCTGGTCCAACTTCTTCTCGCGTCTGACCCATCAGCACCCCGGCCGTGTGGTCTGGCTCTGCTTCAACGTCGCCATCGCGCTCACCTTGATGGAGTTCGGCGTCTTCGGGGCGCTGGAGCGCACGCTCGGGCTCTAC
Organism: Pseudomonadota bacterium; assembly: GCA_039026635.1. Lineage (GTDB taxonomy): Bacteria > Pseudomonadota > Alphaproteobacteria > Rhodobacterales > Rhodobacteraceae > Thermohalobaculum. The sequence goes on along the minus strand of JBCCLX010000027.1, from coordinate 6,162 downwards.
AGCCTCGTCGCCGTAGCCTGGATCGGGGCGCTGACGGCGGATCTTGTCATCAACAAGCCGCTGGGCCTCTCGCCGCCGGGGATCGAGTTCCGGCGCGCTTACCTCTTCGACATCAACCCCGTCGGGGTCGGCGCCATGGCGGCGGCCACCTTGCTCTCACTCGCCGCACATCTGGGCGCCTTCGGGCCGGTCGCGGAGGCCATGTCCTCGGCCATCGCACTCGGCACGGCGCTCGTCGTCTCGCCCTGCATCGCTCTGGCGACGGGCGGGCGCTACTACATCGCCCGCCAGCCGGAGGAGCCGGCGCCGGGCTTGGAGTCCTGCACGCAATGCGGTCACAGGTTCGACGCGGAGGACATGGCGCATTGCCCCTTTCATGAGGGCGCGATCTGCTCGCTCTGCTGCACGCTCGACGCGCGCTGTTCGGACCGCTGCAAGCCCGGCTCGCTGCCGCCCGAGGGTCGCATTCGCCGCTGGCTGCTGGGCTTTGTACCCCCGTCGATCAGGGCGGTCATGCAGCCGGCCTATGGGCTCTTCGCTGCGATCATCATCGGCTTTCTCTCGATCATTCTGGCGGCCTTCCTGCTGATCCACCAACAGGTCACCATCGCGCATGCGGAGAGCGCCGATGCCGTCCAGCGCGCGCTGACGATGGCCTTTGCCATGCTGGTGTTGGTCACCGGCATCGCCGCCTGGCTCCACGTCCTCGCCCTGGAGAGCCGGGCGCGGGCCTTGGACGAAGGGGAAGAACAGGCCAATCGGCTGCGCGCCGAGATCGAGGCGCATAAAGAAACCGACGCAGCGCTGCAGAAGGCGAAGGACGAGGCCGAGGCCGCGAACCATGCCAAGAGCCGCTATGTCGTCGGCATCACGCACGAGCTGCGCACACCGCTGAACGCTATCCTCGGTTATGCCCAGCTGATGGAGGGCGATCCGACGATCCCGACCCATCGGCAAACGGGCGTCAGCGTCATTCGCCGGTCTGCCGAGCATCTGGGTGGCCTGATCGAAGGGCTGCTGGATATCAGCCAGATCGAGGCCGGGCGCCTTGCCGTCTATCGCGACGACGTCCGGTTCATCGAGTTTCTCTCCCATATAGCGGCGGTGTTCCGGATGGAGGCCGCTGAGAAGAACCTCTCCTTCCGCACGGCCATCCCCGCCACGCTGCCCCCGGCGGTGCATGGCGATGAGAAGCGGCTGCGTCAGATCCTGATGAACCTCCTCTCCAATGCGATCCGGTATACGGATGAGGGCGAGGTTCGCTTCACGGTCACCTATGCCAATGAGGTGGCAACCTTCACGATCGCCGATACCGGCAGGGGGATCGAGCCCGCGGAGCGCGAGCGGATCTTCCAGCCCTTCCAACGCATCGAGGATCCTTCAGCACCGGTGAGAGGCACGGGGCTTGGTCTGACGATCACCAAGCTTCTGACTGAGATGCAGGGCGGAGAGCTGACCCTCGATAGCGCGCCGGGACGGGGCAGCGTTTTTCGCGTGCGCCTCATGCTGCCCCGGATCCAGCATGCCCTGCCGGCGAGTGTCGGCAGCGAGCAGGCGATCATCGGCTATGGCGGGCCTCAGCGCCGCGTGCTGGTGATCGACGACAATCCGGAACATCGCCTTCTCGTGCGCGACGCGCTGGCGCCGGTCGGCTTCGCCGTCGCCATGGCCGAAACTGGCAGTGCGGCCATCGCGATGATGGAGGCCGCCCATCCGGATATCCTGCTCGTCGATGTCGCCTTGCCTGGAGAGGATGGATGGCATCTCGCGCGCCGTTTGCGCATCGAGCATGGGGTCACGGCGCCGATCCTGATGGTCTCGGCCCACGCATTGATCCGGCACCGCCCGCACGCCCCGGATGCCATGCATGACGCCTTCATCTCGAAGCCGATCAAGATCGACGAGCTCTTGGCGACCATCGGGCGCCACCTGCAGCTGACCTGGTGCTATCGTGGCGACACGCTGCCCTCGGCTGCGACCCGTCCGACCAAGATCATCCGCCCTGCCGAAGCGCTGATGACGCCGCTGCGCGAAGCGCTGGCCATCCATCACGCCCAGGGTGTGCGCGACGCGCTCGAGACCATCGGGACCGCGGCGCCGGACTGCGCCGACTTCGTGAGCCGCTCGACGAAAGCGCTCGATGAATACGACTTTGCCGCCCTCGCAGTTCTTGTTGGGGAGAAGCCGTCATGATGCGCCCCGCCACCCATCGCGACATTGTCCTCCTGGTCGATGACAGCCCCGAGACGCTGTCGATGCTGACCGATGCCTTGGAAGCTGCTGGCGAGACGGTGCTCGTCGCGCGGGACGGGGAGACGGCGCTCTCGCTCATCGAGCGGATCGAACCCGATCTCGTGCTCCTCGACGCCATCATGCCGGGTCTTGACGGTTTCGAGACCTGTCGCCGCCTGAAGCAACACCCCGCGATGCAAGCGATCCCGGTAATCTTCATGACCGGCCTGAGCGACAGCGCTCATGTCGTGCGGGGGCTGCAGGCGGGCGGCGTGGACTATGTCACCAAACCCGTCGATCCGGACGCCCTCATCGCGCGTATTGCCGTTCACGTGGCCAATGCGCGGATCATCGCCGAGGCCCGCATGGCGCTCGACACGGCGGGACGGTCGGTGATGGCCTTCTCCGAGAGCGGTCAGATCCAATGGGCGACGCCGCAGGCCCAGGCGCTCCTCGGCGCCTATATCGAACCGCCCGGGCCCGGTGCTGCGCTCATCAAGGCCTGGACCTCGCGTATCGCCGATCAGCCGGTCTCCTCGGTGCGGCAGCTCGAGCTTGCGGATGCGCCCGAGGCTGAGGGTGGGGTGGCGCTCGCCTATCTCGGGCGGACGACATCCGGCGCCCTTCTCTCCCGCGTCTCCCCGCGTCGGGTCCGCGCGCCCGGCGAAGTTCTGGCCGATCGGCTGAGCCTGACACCGCGCGAGGGCGAGGTGCTGGGCTGGCTCTCGGACGGCAAGGCAAACCGCGACATCGCCGCGATCTTGAGCCTCAGCCCGCGCACGGTGAACAAGCATCTCGAGCAGATCTACGCGAAGCTGCAGGTGGAGAACCGGACAGCGGCAGTCGCCATCGCCCTGCGCGCGCTCGAAGACTGAGCCGTGGTCAGTGTCGAGATCTGTTGCGACGCGCAGGCGTCTCTGCCCCGCGCGCTCACTTCTTCTTCTTTCTCTGCCATGGTTGCGGGAAATCGCCGGCCATGATGCAGCCATAGGGGTCGATGTAGTCGACGATGGTGGCCAGCCCGTAGCGCTCGATCTGGCGGGTGACGGCATCGGCCCGCTTGTAGCTCGAGGGCAGCTCCGAGACGTCCACGCGACCCCCATAGAATCGGATGTCGAGCCCGGCGGTCTCAGCGGCCAGGAGTTCGGCCGGCGTGCGCTTGCCCATGCGTCGGCGATGTTCGGAACGCGAGAAATTGCGGCCTGCGCCGTGGGGGCTGAAGCCCAGGCCATGATCCGCATCACGCCCGCGCACGACGAGCACGGGCTCGGCCATGTTCAGCGGGATCAGGGTGTGTGCCGTCGCGTCCGGCGCAAACCCATCCCAGGCCGGCGTCGCTCCCTTGCCGTGGTAGTAGATGCCGTCGCGCTCGAAGACGAAGTTGTGCTCGTTCCAGAACCGCTCCGCCACATCGAGACCAAGGGCCGTCGCCGTCGCATCATGGATCGCGCTGTGGTTGGCCTTGGTCCAGTCGCGGATGACCTGGAGCGCAGACCAATAGGCGCGCCCGTCCTCGCTGTCGGCGGGGATCCAGGCGTTCTGGCGCAGCGTCGCGGGCGAGAGCACGCGGCGGTGGCGCTCGGCCACCTCCATGCCGGCGCGGTAGAGCCGCGCCCCCGGCCCGCGCGAGCCATGATGGGTGATCATCGCCGTGCGCCCCGTCTCGCGCGAGCGGCCTACGAAGAGGAAGTGGTTCCCATCGCCCTGGGTGCCCATGTGGCTCTCGGCCATGTGCAGCGTCTTGGGCTCATTGAGATAGGGGTTGTCGCGGAAGCGCTCGAGCAGCGTCGTCTCGATCGGCAGGAACCTGCCCGCCGCGCGCCCGCCGGGCCCGAAATGGGTGGCGGCCTGGGCGGCGTCGAGCACTGCCTTGGGATTGGCCGTCCCCAGATCGCTCAGCATCACCGAGCAGCAGATATCGGCCGAGTGCATGCCCGGATGGATCGCGTTCTCGGCTGCGGCGACGCCGCCGACGGGGATCGTGCCGACGGGGCCTGCCGGGCAGGCATCGGGCATGATCGCGCCGGCCCGGATCGTGGGCGTGCGCATCAGGGCGCTCATCGTGCGCTTCACCGAGGCCAGGTTGTCGGCCTCATCCGTGCCCTCCGTCTCGATGTTCATATGGAATGGCACCGCGCCCGCCTCCTGCAGCGGCAGGGTCGGCGGCGGTGGGGGCGGCATGTATTCGGCCAACATGTCACGGATACGGACGAGCCCATAACCCTCCGCCCGCGCGGCATTCGCCTTGGCGAGCAGGCCCGGGAAATCGGGACCGGGCTGGTGGCCCCAGTCGATCAGCTCTTTGCCTGTGATGGCGGGGCGTTCTGGATCCTGTGTCATCCTCGCATCCTTTCGTATCGGTCCGCCGGGACAAGCTGTGGCAAGACGATCTGCGCCACCGGAACGCTCCGGGCCGGGATTGAACCGGCGACCTCCCGCCTGAAGACCTGTGCCTCGGCGGGCGCGCTACCTGTAGTCCTGTCGGCATTCCCGGCGGTTTTGGGGGCGATCCCCCGAGCATGGGTCCCGGCGACAAGTGAGGGCGAAACATCCCGCTCTACCATTGAGCTACGCTGCCAGAGGTGGCGGCAGCGGCGGGACTCGAACCCGCAACCTGGGTCTTATCAGGACATGTAGTTCCGCGGGCATTCGCCGGGGTCGTCAGCTGTTTGTCGGTCTCGGCGACAAGGGGCGAAGAAACCTGGGGACCCGCCCATGCCAAAAGGGCGCCTGCGAAGGCGGGGAGTCGAACCCCGCGGTTTCCCCTAGAGTGAGCATGTAGTTCCTTCGGGCATTCGCCGAGCGTGATCCTTTCTCTGCGGTCGGGAGGACAAGGGGATGCGAGACAGCCGCGTCACGCGGCATCAGGCCATGATGGAGTCCCGCAAGCATTCCTCCCGAGGGTCTTTGGGGTGCGGCCCCTCAGAGCCGCACCTTCTTGATGGCGCCCACCCAGTGGGCCGGGCCCATGCGGTCGGTGGCAAAGGCTGCGATCTGCTCAAAGACCGCGTCCGAGAAACCCCCGACGTTGAGCACATCCGGCCGCTCGGCGGCTTGGGTCGTGCCATAGGGCGCGATATCGACGCAGACGAGCTTCGCCCGCGGGTTCATGCGCTTCAGAAGCGTCCACTCCTTCATCATCGCCGTGCCGCGCCCCTGCGCCTGGTCCGCCCAGGACTGGTTATCCGAGACCAGGATCACCAAGTCGGGCGCCTGATCATGGGCTTCCAGCCAGCGCAGCGGCGCCGAGCAGTTGGTGCCGCCCCCGCCGATGGCCGCGAGGCGCTCGGCATTGGTCTGCACCGTGTCGCGCGGCTCGAGCCGCAGCCTGTGCACCCCATGGTCGAAGGGCAGCACCTGCGCCGTCTGGTTGCGCCTCAGCACCGCCGCCGCCACGAGGGCCGCCACATCGACAAAGCGCACCGTGGTGCTCGCGCCCTTACGCCAGCCCGTGACCGGCCAGGTCATCGAGCCCGAGACATCCGGGCACACCGCCACGCGGCCCTCGAAGACCGGCACATTCGCCACCGCCACTTCCATGGCGTCATGCAGCGCCGCCCGGATCTCGGCCGGCAGGGCGTCCGAGGCCGCCTTTGCCGCCACCATCAGCTGATAGGGCAGCACGCGCGCCTTCTCGATCCGCGCCTTGTCTCGCAGCTTGGCCGCGATCTTGTGCACGATCTTAGGCCGATCGAAGACCCCGTGGCGCTGGAACGTGTTGAGGTTCTGGCGAACCATCTGCCACGAGCCGCGCTCGGCAATCTTCGTCCACTGGCGCTGATCCAGCGACAGCTGGGTCAGCATCTGAAACGGCACGTCCGGCACCTTGCCCTGACCGGTCTTCTTGAAGACCAGCCAGTCCTGCACGACCTGCGGCAGCAAGGCTGCGTCGCAGGGCTTGCCGACGATCCAGGCGAAGAGTGCCTCGCG
>JBCCLX010000026.1:0-18869 GCA_039026635.1 Pseudomonadota bacterium | reverse complement strand
TCGGGGCCTCTACCACTTCGTGCTCCGCTCGTCCGCCGGGTCATGGATGCGCGCGGGCGACGAGGAGGTGCGGATGCAAGAGGGCCAGCTCTGGTGGTTCGACAACAATCAGATGCACGAGGCCCATAACGATGGCGATCAAGATCGGATCCACCTGATCTTCGACATGCTGCCACTGGCTCTCCGCGAGAGCGTCTATGGCGAGGCCGCCTAACGAGGGGGCATGTGAGAGGGGCTGATCAGCGCTCCGCTCGGAAACGGCGGAGGGCTGCGTTGAGTTCTGCGCGTTCGTCGAACCGAGGATCGTCGTCGTGCTGGGCCTCATCCCGAGACCATCGGCGGGTCGTGAGGTCGAAGAGCGCGCCGCCGATGAAGAGGAGGAGCAGGGTGATGCAGCAAAGGACGATCGTCAGTTGCCCGTCCGTGAGCCCCTGGATCATCGAGGCGACAACATCGACGGCGCCCGGGTTAGCGTCGGCCTCCGTCGCCTTCGGTGCTACCGCATAGCCCACCGAAAGATCCGATAGAGAGTTTGCCATCGATACAGCCGCCCTTGTCACGCCACCAGAACACAGCCATGGCAGCGGAGAAGCTGTGGAGCGTCAATTTGATGTGACTGTTCGAACGACTTTGCCGGACGGAAAACGAGTTACTGTGACGGAATTGCTTAGGATTGAACGGGAAGATGCGATTTCCCGCATCACGTGTGCGGCGCCGTATTGCGATAATGCATGCGATGTAGAATGCCGAGGCCGACTACAGCTTACCGCGGGATGAGCGCCCAATAGTCGAGATCGAGCACAACGCCTTCACTGTACTTGGCGTTCTCGTCACGCAGCGGGAAGTCGGCTGCGCTCCGGTTCTTGACGGCGACAAGGCGCAGACGCAGAGCGCCGATGCTGGGCTCTGCCGTCTCGGCCCGGTCGAGCACCTCCGACCAGGCATGCACCGTGTCACCCGCGAAACAGGGGCCCACATGGGTGCCGGCGTTGATGGCGGCGATGCACTGGGCATTCGCGAGGCCATTGAAGCTGAGCGCGCGGGCCAGGCTGATGATATGGCCGCCATAGATCAGCCGCGGCTGACCGCCCCGGGCGCCGGGGTCGAAATGCACGCGCGCGGTGTTCTGCCAGAGGCGTGTGGCCATCATGTGCTCGGCCTCTTCGAGCATCACGCCGTCCACATGATCGATCCGCTCGCCGGGTGTGTAGTCGGCCCATCGATGCGGGCTGCCCGCTGCCCCTTGGTCATAGTCGCGAAAATGGAGCCCTGCCGGCACCGGCAGCGCCTCGGGCGCGACGGCTTCTGCCAGATCGGGCACCTGGGGCGTTGGCGCAGGGCTCGCGGCATCGCGTTTCTTCACCATCACCCATCGAGCGAAATCGAGCACCGTCTCACCGCGCTGATTGCGCCCGGTCGTGCGCACCCAAACGATGCCTGTCTTGCCGGAGGAGGTCTCCTTGACGCCGATGACCTCGGAGACCGCCGAGAGCGTGTCGCCGGTGTAGACGGGCTGCAGAAACCGCGCCTCGGCATAGCCGAGATTGGCGACCGCGTTGAGCGAGATATCCGGCACCGACTTGCCGAAAACCGTGTGAAAGGCCGCCAGATCGTCCATCGGACTGCGCAGCAGGCCACAGCCCGCCGCGAAACTATCGGCCGAGGCAAGCGCGAAGCGGCCGGGATAGAGCGCGGTGTAGAGCGCGCGGTCCCCGTCGGTCAGCGTGCGGGGCGTGGCGTGCACGATCTGCTGGCCGACGGCATAGTCCTCGAAGAACCGCCCGCCCGCGTACTTCGACATCGCGCCTGCCCCAGTCATGCTCAGATGCCTCCACCGGCGAAGGGATAGACGCCGAGCCAGTTATGCAGCCCCGTGATCACCAGAAAGGCGACGATGGAGGCGGCGGCATGGGCGCCGTCCCACTTCAGACCCTTGGGCTCAGGTTTCGGCCCTTTGCCATCTCGCTTGTTGATCGCAATCATCGCGACGACGCCCCAGGCGAGCAGCCCCCCGAAGAGGATGATCGAGGCGAGGTCGCCGTTCACGAGCAGATGCGCGGTCGCCCAGGTCTTGAAGCCGATCAGCTGCGGATGGCGGATCCAGCTGCGCACATGGCCGGGCACACCGCCGGCGAAGAACACCACGACGGCGATGACCATCAGCAGGTTGTTGAGGTGGACCATGAAGGCGGGCGGGAACCAGATGTTCACGAACGCGGCCTGCTGGTAGCCGATCGTCATCAGCGCGACGGCGGCGAGCGTGGCGAGCAGGCCGACGCCTTTCGCAGCACCCTCTCCGCCCTTCTCGAGCAGCGCGGTTCGAAAGCCGAGGTTCATGGGTTTGGCGAGGTGTGAGACCCACCAGAGTGCGAGGCCGATGATCAGGATGGCGAAGCCCATGGGATCCTCCCGTGTGGTTGGGGCAAGCTTTCCGGTTCGATCTTCAGGTGGTGCTGGTCGCCTCCAAGGCGGCGATGGCGTCGGCGACGGCGATCACGCGTCGGGCGCTGGCGGCGTGCAGGTTCTCGACGATCTTGCCGTCCACCACGGCCACGCCCTCACCGCGCGCCTCGGCGGCTTCGAAAGCGGTGAGTTGTCTCCGCGCGGTCTCGACCTCGGCGGCCGACGGGGCGAAGACCGCATTGGCCACGCCAAGCTGCGCGGGATGGATGAGTGTCTTGCCATCCATCCCGAGGGCCAAGCCCTGCTCGCATTCCGCGCGCAGGCCCTCGTCGTCCTTGAAGGCGTTGTAGACCCCGTCGAGCACGCCGAGCCCATGAGCGCGGGCGGCGAGCACGGAGGCGATCAGATGCGGCAGCAGGGCGGCGCGATCGGCTGTGAAGGCGGCTCGCAGATCGGCCAGCAGATCGTTGGTGCCGAGCACGAGGCAGGCGAGGCGGGGATGGGCCGCAATCTCGGCGACGGCAAGGATACCGCGCGGCGTCTCGATCATGGCCCAAAGCGCCAGATCCGCCGGCGCGCCCGCCGCGGTCAGCGCCTCGGCCGTCTCTTCGAGCATCGCCGCGCTTTCGACCTTGGGCAGCAGCACGGCATCCGCGCCGCCGGCCGCAGCAACCCGTGCCGCCATGGTCAGATCCTCGGCATGCCAGGGCGTGCCCGCGCCGTTCACCCGGATCACGACCTCGCGCGGCGCATACCCGCCCTCAAGCAGCGCCGTGGCCAAGGCCTCCCGCGCCCGCTCTTTCTCGGCCATGGCGACCGCATCCTCCAGATCGAGGAGCAGCACATCGGCCGGCAGGCTACGGGCCTTGATCAACGCACGCGCCTTGGAGCCGGGCATGTAGAGGGCGGAGCGGCGCGGGCGGGGGGCGGTGGTGGTCACGCAAGCGGTCTCTGATCTGATCTCGGACGCTGGCGGTTCTAGGCCGGGTGGCAGGGGGATGTCGATGCCTTGTTCGCGGGTGCAGCGTGATCGAAAGGGCACAGTAAACTGCGTACGCAGCCCGACGCTTTCACGCACGCTTAAGCGAGGCCGCGCATGGTGGACGCTTCGAGCCGCCCGAAACGAGGCGGCCGGACGGGGGGCGAGGCGGTGGCCGCCGCGCCGGCACCATCGCGCTCGTCGGACCCCGTGGTCCGGATCAGGCCCGGAATGGGCCGGAAAGGTTGTGCGATGCAGACGATCCTGACGTGCCCTCTCACCCGTCCTCGTGTGGCGATTCTCGCCGCCGCCGCCGCTCTCCTCGGCACGGCGCTGATGCCGGTCCCGGCCAATGCTCAGCGGATGCCCGGCATGGTCTGCGGCAAGCGCGCCGATATCGTGGCCGACCTTGAGCGCAAATTCGGGGAGACCCGCCGCTCCTACGGTCTGGCGCGTCAACAGGGCGTGGTCGAGATCTGGGCCTCGGAGAAGGGGAGCTGGACGATCCTGCTCTCGCGTCCCGGTGGCATCGCCTGCCTGATGGCCGCGGGCGAAGCCTATGAGGCGGAGGAGGGCGGCAGCCCCGAAACGCCCGCCTGAGGCGCCTGCCTGAGGCACCCGCAGCGGAGACCGTCTTGGGAAACCTCTGCAAAAACCTGCCTGAGGGGCTGCTTCAGAGCCCTTCGAGCGCAATGATCCCGCTCAGAAGGACGGTCGCGAAGAAGACCCAGGCGATCATCGGCAGGAGCAGCAGCGCTGCCGGTCGGGAGATCGGCCAGGCGAGACCGGCGGCATAGGCGCAGAGCGTGATGGCCGTGAGGTTGCCCAACAACAGCGGCAGCCGCGTCTCGACCACAAAGGGCAGGGCATAGACGGCATAGGCGACATTGTGCGCCACCAGAACCGTCACTGCGAGCCGCGCGCGCCCGGCCGCAGCGCCCGGTATCGACCCCAACAGCCCCCGTGCCGCGCCATGCATGGCAAAGAGCACAAGCCAGACGGCCCCGATCAGCGGGCCCGGCGGCGCCCAGTCCGGCCGCGCGATGGCATCGTAGTCCTCGAAGGCGCGAAGCAGGAAGGTCAGCAGATTGCCGAAGAGCGCGGCCCCCACACAGGCGGCGATATTGGCAATCAGCTCCCTCCGCCGCGCCGCCTGTGGCGGTGATCCCTGAGCGTTCGAGCCTGCCATCCGTCTTTCCCGTGACCACAACGCGACGGCGCCGAGACCACCCGGGGGCGCCGGGTCGATCGGCGTTCGCCCCGCCGATGCGACCGATACGTCACCTTGTCGAGAGCCTTCCATTAGGTGCAACTGGTTTCCGACGCGCCCTCCCTTTTCCTTGCCTTCGCGGCTGCGATGGTGCAGGGCGGCACGGCACTTCAGAAGGTTGCCCCGGCAGACGGAAGGCCAGGGGCGGCGATCACGGAGGGACAGATGGCACGAAAAAAGATCGCGCTGATTGGCGCGGGTCAGATCGGCGGTACGCTCGCGCATCTCGCAGGGCTGAAGGAACTGGGCGACGTCGTCCTGTTCGACATCGCCGAGGGCACGCCCCAGGGCAAGGCGCTGGACATCGCCGAGAGTGCGCCGGTCGACGGCTTCGACGCGGTTCTGACCGGCACCAATGACTATGCCGATATCGCGGGCGCGGATGTGTGCATCGTCACCGCCGGTGTGGCGCGCAAGCCGGGCATGAGCCGCGACGACCTGCTGGGCATCAACCTCAAGGTTATGAAGTCCGTGGGTGAGGGCATCGCACGCCATGCGCCGGACGCCTTCGTGATCTGCATCACCAATCCGCTCGATGCCATGGTCTGGGCGCTGCGCGAGTTCTCAGGCCTGCCCCGCGAGAAGGTCGTCGGCATGGCAGGCGTGCTCGACAGCGCGCGCTTTCGCCACTTCCTGGCCGATGAGTTCGACGTGTCCGTCAAAGACGTGACGGCCTTCGTGCTCGGCGGCCATGGCGACACCATGGTGCCGCTGACGCGCTATTCGACCGTGGCCGGGATCCCGCTGCCCGATCTCGTGAAGATGGGCTGGACCACGCAGGAGCGCCTCGATGCGATCGTCCAGCGCACCCGCGATGGCGGCGCCGAGATCGTGGGCCTGCTCAAGACCGGCTCGGCCTATTACGCGCCGGCCGCCTCGGCGATCCAGATGGCCGAGAGCTACATGAAAGATCAGCGCCGCCTGCTGCCGGCTGCGGCTTGGGTCGATGGGCCTTACGGGCTGAAGGGGCTCTATGTGGGGGTTCCTGTGATCATCGGCGCCGGCGGTGTCGAGAAGATCGTCGACATCGAGCTCGACCGCGACGAGCAAGCGATGCTCGACAAATCGGTCTCGGCCGTCGAGGGCCTGGTCGCCGCCTGCAAGGGCATCGACGAAAGCCTGGGCGCTTGAAGCACTACTTCGTCACAGGCGGATCGCGGGGCATCGGCGCCGCGGTCTGCCGTGACCTCGCCAGCGGCGGGGACAACATCAGCTTTACCTATGCGACTGACAAGACGGCCGCCGCCGTCACCGTCTCGCGCGTCCGCACCGCCGGCGGCACGCCGCTCGCCTGCCTGGCCGATGTCTCCGATCCCGCCTCCCTCGCCGCCGCTTTCGACACGGCTCAGGCGACCTTTGGCCCTTTCGCGGGTGTCGTGATCAATGCCGGGATCATCGGTCCGGTGTCGCCGCTGGCGGAGATGGAGCCTGAGCGGATCGCCCGCGTCATTGAGGTCAATGTGACCGGCGCGCTTTATACCGCACGAGAAGCGGCGCGACGGATGAGCACCAGCCGCGGCGGGCAAGGGGGCGCGATCGTGATCGTGTCTTCGGCCGCCGCGCGCCTCGGCAGCCCCAACGAGTTCGTCGATTACGCCGCCAGCAAGGGCGCGATCGATACCCTGACGCTGGGCCTCGCGAAGGAGCTGGGACCAGAGGGCATAAGGGTCAACGGCGTGCGGCCGGGACTGATCGAGACGGACATTCATGCCGCGGCGGGTGTGCCGGATCGGGCGGCGCGGCTCGGCGCCGGGGTGCCCTTGGGGCGCTCGGGCAGCGCGCAGGAAGTGGCCGAGCCGATCACCTGGCTGCTGACCTCGCCGGATGCGGCCTATGTGACGGGCGCGCTCTTGGATATCGCCGGTGGGCGCTAGGCGGGCAGGCGCGAGACCCGCTGCGATGCGGGAAAGGTTGCCGCCCCCGCGCGCCATGTCCTAAGAGAAAGGCGCTGCGGCGGCCCGTCGCGCGCTTCTGTCCCTGCGGGTCCCTCGAAGCGGCCCATCCATAGCGGTCTATGCAAAGCGGTTTATCCGGCGCGGTCCATCCATGACAGTCCATGGACCGCCCACCCCGAGAGCCCAAAGAGCCCGAGAGGTCCAGCCCCATGAACATCCACGAATACCAGGCCAAAGAAATTCTGAAGGAATTCGGCGCTCCCGTCTCGCGCGGCATCGCGGTCTTGGATGCGGGGGATGCGCGCCGCGCCGTCGACGAGCTCGGCGGCCCGGTCTGGGTCGTCAAGGCGCAGATCCATGCGGGCGGGCGCGGCAAGGGCCATTTCATGGAGACGGAGGCCGGCGAGAAGGGCGGCGTGCGCATCGCCAAGAGCGCCGATGAAGCGGTTGCTTATGTGGAACAGATGCTCGGGCGCACGTTGGTGACGCATCAGTCGGGGGCGGCCGGCAAGCAGGTCGGGCGCATCTATCTCGAAGAAGGGGCGGCGATCGCGAAGGAGTTCTATCTCTCGCTGCTCGTGGATCGGGAGACCTCGCGGATCTCCTATATCGTCTCGACCGAGGGCGGCATGGATATCGAGGAGGTCGCCGCCTCGACGCCGGAGAAGATCCTGACCTTTTCGGTGGACCCGGCGACGGGTGTGCTGCCCTATCACGGGCGCAAGGTGGCCAAGGCGCTGGGGCTTGAGGGGCAGGCGGCGAAGGATGCAATCAAGCTGACCTCGACGCTCTACACGATGTTCGTGGCCAAGGACGCGGCCCTTCTCGAGATCAACCCGCTGATCCTCACCGAGGAGGGCCGGCTGATCTGCCTCGATGCCAAGATGAATTTCGATTCGAACGCGCTTTACCGCCAGAAGGCGGTTTTTGCGCTGCGTGACGAGACCGAGGAGGACTCCAAGGAGCTCGAAGCCTCGAAGTTCGACCTGAACTACATCGCGCTCGATGGCGAGATCGGCTGCATGGTCAACGGTGCCGGCCTGGCCATGGCGACGATGGATATCATCAAGCTCTATGGCTCTGAGCCGGCCAACTTTCTGGATGTGGGCGGGGGGGCGACCAAGGAGAAGGTGACCGAGGCCTTCAAAATCATCACCTCGGATCCGCAGGTGAAGGGCATCCTGGTCAACATCTTCGGCGGGATCATGCGCTGCGATGTGATCGCCGAGGGCGTCATCGCGGCCGTCAAGGAAGTGGGGCTGCAGGTGCCGCTGGTGGTGCGCCTTGAGGGCACGAATGTCGAACTCGGCAAGGAGATCATCAATACCTCCGGGCTCGACGTGATCGCGGCGGACAATCTCGCCGATGCGGCGGCGAAGATCGTGAAGGCGGTTAAGGGCTGAGCCGTCGGGCGGCTCGACGAGTGCCCGGACGCTACCCGCCCCCTGAACGGGGGCGGCATGCGCGGCCGCCCACCCGCCGACCCGCCCCCAGATCCGCCTGCAGACCCGCCCGCAGATCCGCCCGCAGTGGGCTGCCTTCGCCCTCCGAGGGCCGATCCACAACGTCTGGAGACAGGAGCCGATGGCCGAGAACCAAAGCGCCGTCCGGGCCTGTCCGCTTTGCGGCGCGCGAACGGGCCGGCGCCTTGCGGCCTATGCGCCCCGTGAATGGGATGTGAGTGCCTGTGGGGCCTGCGGCTTCGTCTATCTGGCCAACCCGCCCGCGGAGGAGGCCCTGGAGGCCGGCGAGGCGGCTTGGGAGGAGAGTTCGGCCGTCGAGCAGGAGAAGCGGGTCGAGCAGGCCCCGACGCTTTATCGTTTCGACAAGGCGACGCGGCTGCGCACCCGCCTTTTTCGCGGCGATGAGATGACCAAGTACCGCCGCTGGTTCGGCGCAGGCGGCAATGTGCTCGACGTTGGGTGTGCCGAGGGCAGCCGCCTGCGCGCGCCCTTCACGCCCTTTGGTATCGAGGTGAGCCGGGCCCTGGCCGCCAAGGCCGATGCGCGGATGCGCGCCCTCGGGGGCTATTGTGTGCAAGGAACCGGTGCTGAGGCGATCCAGTCCTTCCCCGAGAACCATTTCGACGGTATTCTATTCCGCAGCTATCTCGAACACGAGACCGAGCCCAGGCGTGCGCTTGCCGGGGCAGCGCGCGTTGTGAAGCGATCAGGGGCGGTCTACGTCAAAGTGCCCAACTATGGCTCGCTGAACAGGCGGGTTGTCGGGCGGCACTGGTGCGGTTTCCGCCACCCCGATCACGTGAACTACTTCGCGCCGGAGACACTCCGGCAGATGGCGGCGGCGGAAGGTTTCGGGATGCAGATCCTTAATCCGATCAATCTCGTCATCGACGACAATATTCATGCGCTGCTGCGTCTGAGCTGAGGACGCGGCCGCGCGATGGGCAGAGGCGTCTCGATGGCGCCGAGCGTCGGCGGATGGGGCGCGGCGGGTTCTGGGTGGGTTCTCACTGGGGCCAGACCGAGCCAGCGGGGCGATCGAAGGAGCGGTTATGGCGCAGATCGGCGGGACCATCGCGCTGCTGGGTGACATCGGCGAGGTCTGGGCGCTCACGGCCGCAGCCGCGCTCGTCGTGGCCTCAGTGACCATCCTTTTCGGGATCGTCTCCGGCCTGCGCCCGGCCGCGGCCTTCTGGGTCTCCTCGGCCACGATCAGCCTTGGTATCGTGACGCTCTGCCTCATCGGCATGCTGATGATGCCGCCAGGCCCGCCGAGGGACCTCGGTTATCTTGCACTTGCACTTCTCGGTCTCTATGCGATTGGGGTGTCGCTGGTTGGTGGCGCGCTTGGGTTTACGGGGCTTGCTATGTTGCGAGCTGCGGGGGCAACAGGCGCGCGCTGAGCCAGCATAGGGGCGCATTTGGCGCCGCGACCGCCTGGGTAGGACGATCGTTCTGCCTGCCATCCCAAGGGCCGCGCGCCGGCGCGGCGACATCGCGTCAGGCCTCTCGCCGCGGCGCTTATCCAAGAAATCGAGGAGACGCCGCCATGGCCGTGCTCGTGGACGAGAACACCAAAGTCATCTGTCAGGGCATCACGGGCTCACAGGGGACCTTCCACTCCGAGCAGGCGATTGCCTATGGCACGCAGATGGTCGGCGGGGTGACGCCGGGCAAAGGCGGCACCGAGCACATTGGCTTGCCCGTTTTCGACACAGTGGGTGAGGCGGTCGCGAGCACGGGCGCCAATGCGAGCGTGATCTACGTCCCGCCCCCCTTCGCCGCGGACGCCATCCTCGAGGCCATCGATGCGGAGGTTGAGCTGATCGTCTGCATCACCGAGGGCATTCCGGTGATGGATATGATGAAGGTGAAGCGGGCGCTCGAGGGCTCGTCTTCCCGCCTCATTGGGCCGAACTGCCCGGGGATCATCACACCGGATGCCTGCAAGATCGGCATCATGCCGGGCCATATCCACAAGCGCGGCTCCGTCGGCATCGTCTCGCGCTCGGGCACGCTGACCTATGAGGCAGTGGCGCAGACGACGGCGGCAGGGCTCGGTCAGAGCACCTGCATCGGGATCGGTGGCGACCCGATCAAGGGTATGGAGCATATCGATGCGCTCGAACTGCTGCTCGGCGATCCGGAGACCGAGGCGATCATCGTGATTGGTGAGATCGGCGGCTCGGCGGAGGAATTGGCGGCGGATTTCATCGGGTCTGAGGCCAAGGCGGGGCGTGGCAAGCCGGTGGCCGGTTTCATCGCGGGCCGCACGGCACCGCCGGGCCGTCGCATGGGCCATGCAGGCGCGATCATCGCCGGCGGCAAGGGCGGTGCAGAGGACAAGATCGCGGCGATGCAGGAGAACGGGATCGTGGTCGCCGACAGCCCGGCGGGCCTGGGCGAGGCGCTCCTCAAAGCCATGGGCCGCTGAGCCCGAGCGCGCCGGCATCACTGTGGAGCCACAAGAGGGGTCGGACCTGCGCGCGGGTCCGGCCCTTCGGCTTTTCTGGATCGCTCGTAGCGCGACGTCGCCCCTCGCTCGAAGAATGGCGACAGGCGCACGACTCACTCATCTTTTCAGCGCAGACTGCCTCCCCAAGGTGGGGATGACGCGTTCGTGGCGGCGGCGCGTGCCTGTCCGTTGATGCTTCCGCGCAGGGGCAATGGGGGGCTGACCGGCTTGCTGGCAACAGAGCGGCTCCTGGTCACGCCCCGTTGTGCGGCTGCGGGGTGTTCAGGCGCGCGCAAGGGGCGTATGTGAGTTTTGTGGAAAGCGTTGCCGCGAGTTGAAAACTTTGTTGCGCAGCGATTAAGGACCGATGCCGCCGGCCGGCGCGCCGCACGGCAAGTTCGATGCGAGGAGCCAATGGCGAAGGACGCAAACGAGAACGAGACGCTGCACGCGACCAGTTTCCTGCAGGGCCACAACCAGGTCTATGTCGAGCAGCTCTATGCGGCCTGGGTGCGCGATGCGGCCTCCGTTGATGCCAGTTGGTCTGCGTATTTCGAGGGGCTGCGCGACGAGCCGGGGGCCGTGCGCGAAGAGGCGGCGGGCGCGCCCTGGGCGCGGGCCGATTGGCCGCCGCAGACCAACGGTGAGCTCGTCGCCGCGCTCGATGGCCAGTGGGACAGCATCCCCGACCCCAAGAAGATCGCCAAGAAAGTGTCGGACAAGGCCTCGGCTAAGGGGGAGACGCTGGATGCAGCAGCGCTGCGCCAGGCCGTGCTCGATAGCATCCGGGCCATCATGTACATCCGGAGTTTCCGTTCGCGCGGGCATTTGGGCGCGGATCTCGATCCCCTCGGCATCGTCGGGCGCAAAGGGCACCCCGAGTTCGACCCCGCCTTCTTCGGCTTCGGGGAGAAGGACGTCGACCGCCCGATCTTCATCGACAAGGTTCTGGGTCTCGAGCATGCCACGATGCGCGAGATCGAGGCGCTCCTGAAGCGGACCTATCAGGGCACCTTCGCCCTGCAGTTCATGCATCTGCAGGACCCCGAGCCCAAGGGGTGGCTGCAACAGCGCATCGAGGGCTACGGCAAGGAAATCGCCTTCACTAAGCAGGGGCGCCGGGCGATCCTGAACAAGCTGGTCGAGGCGGAGGGCTTCGAGAAGTTTCTGCACGTCAAATACACAGGCACCAAGCGCTTCGGGCTCGACGGCGGCGAGGCGCTGATCCCGGCCATGGATCAGATCATCAAGCGCGGCGGTGCGCTCGGCGCCCGGGAGATCGAGATCGGCATGCCCCATCGCGGCCGGCTGAACATCCTGGCCAACGTGATGGCCAAGCCCTATCGCGCGATCTTCAACGAGTTCCAGGGGGGCAGCTTCAAGCCGGAGGAGGTCGAAGGCTCGGGCGATGTGAAGTACCACCTCGGTGCCTCCTCGGATCGCGAGTTCGATGGCAACACCGTCCACCTCTCGCTCACGGCGAACCCGAGCCACCTCGAGGCCGTGAACCCGGTCGTGATCGGCAAGGCGCGCGCCAAGCAGGATCAGATCGGTGAGGGCCGGCATACGGTGATCCCGGTGCTGCTCCACGGCGATGCGGCCTTCGCGGGCCAAGGCGTGGTGGCGGAGTGCTTTGGGCTCTCGGGCCTCAAGGGCCACAAAACCGGCGGCACCATCCATATCGTCGTCAACAATCAGATTGGCTTCACCACGGCGCCGCACCACAGCCGGTCGAGCCCCTATCCCACCGATATCGCCAAGATCGTCGACTGTCCGATCTTCCATGTGAACGGGGATGATCCGGAGGCTGTGGTCCACGCCGCCAAGGTCGCCACCGAGTTCCGTCAGAAGTTCGGGCGCGACGTGGTGATCGACATCTTCTGCTACCGCCGCTTCGGCCACAACGAGGGTGACGAGCCGATGTTCACCCAGCCGAAGATGTATGAGGTGATCAAGAAGCAGAAGACGACGCTCCAGCTCTACACAGAGCGGCTGGTCCGAGACGGCCTGATCGCCGAGGGCGAGGTCGAGGAGATGAAGGCGGGCTTCCAGAGCTTCCTCAATGAGGAGTTCGAGGCCGGGAAGGACTTCAAGCCGAACAAGGCTGACTGGCTGGACGGGCGCTGGCAGGGCTTTGGCCCGGGCGAAGGTGCCTATCAGCGCGGCCAGACATCGGTACAGGAGCCGATCCTGCGCAAAGTGGGCCAGGCGCTGACGCGGCTGCCGGAGGGTTTCCATCCGCACCGCACCATAAGCCGCATCCTCGACGCCAAGGCCCAGATGATCGAGACCGGCGAGGGCGTCGACTGGGCCACCGCCGAGGCGCTCGCCTTCGGGACGCTCATGACCGAGGGCTATAAGGTGCGCATGGCCGGTCAGGACAGCGTGCGCGGTACCTTCAGCCAACGCCACTGCGGCATCACCGACCAGAAGACGGAGGAGCGCTACTTCCCGCTGAACCAGATCGAGGCGGGCCAGTCGGGCCTCGAAGTGATCGACTCGATGCTCTCGGAATACGCGGTACTGGGCTTCGAATACGGCTACTCGCTCTCCGAGCCCAAGGCACTCGTCCTCTGGGAGGCGCAGTTCGGCGATTTCGCCAATGGCGCCCAGATCATGATCGACCAGTTCATCAGCTCGGGCGAGCGGAAGTGGCTGCGGATGTCCGGTCTCGTGATGCTGCTGCCCCATGGCTATGAGGGGCAGGGACCGGAGCACTCCTCCGCGCGTCTCGAGCGCTTCCTGCAGATGTCGGCCGAGGACAACTGGATCGTCGCGAACGTCACGACGCCAGCAAACTACTTCCACATCCTGCGCCGTCAGCTCCACCGCAGCTTCCGCAAACCGCTCGTGTTGATGACGCCGAAGAGCCTGCTGCGCCACAAGCGCTGCATCTCCAAGCTCACCGACATGGGCGAAGGCTCGTCCTTCCACCGCGTCCTCTGGGATGATGCGGAGCTGGGGACGAGTGACGTGACGCTGCAGGCGGACGACAAGATCGAACGCGTCGTCCTCTGCTCCGGCAAGGTCTATTACGACCTCCTGGAGAAGCGCGACGCGGAGGGGCTGGACAACGTCTATATCCTGCGGCTCGAGCAGTTCTATCCCTTCCCGGCTCTCAGCCTGACGCGGGAGTTGGCGCGCTTCCCGAAGGCGGATGTCGTGTGGTGTCAGGAGGAGCCGAAGAACCAGGGCGGTTGGTTCTTCGTCGAGCCCAACATCGAATGGGTGCTCGGCCGGATCGAGACCAAGGCGCAGCGCCCGTCCTATGCGGGCCGTGCGGCCTCGGCCTCGCCGGCAACGGGGCTCGCCAGTCAGCATAAGGCGGAACAAGCGGCCCTGGTCGCCGCCGCCCTCGGCATCGCTGAGGATTGAGATGGAGAGCGCTCGGCACCGCCGGGGGCTTTGGGATGCGTAGGCAAAGACGGCGCGGAGGCTTGATCTCCGCGATAAGATCGGGAGCGGGATATGACGACTGAGGTGCGGGTGCCGACGCTGGGCGAGTCGGTCGCTGAGGCGACGGTGGCGAGCTGGTTCAAGAAGCCGGGCGAGGCGGTGGACGCGGATGAGGTGCTGTGCGAGCTCGAGACCGACAAGGTCTCGGTCGAAGTACCCGCGCCTGCGGCGGGCACCTTGGGCGATATTGTCGCCCATGAAGGCACGACGGTCGGTGTCGATGCGCTTCTTGCCGTGATCGAGGACGGCGCCGCAGCGGCAAGCAATGGCGCGACCGCCAAGGCCCCTGCAGCCGCGGCAGCGGCGCCTGCCGCAGCGGCGAGTGGCGTGGCGGTAGACGTGATCGTCCCGACGCTCGGCGAGAGCGTGACCGAGGCGACCGTCAGCACCTGGTTCAAGCAGCCCGGCGAGGCGGTGGCTGCGGATGAGACGCTCTGCGAGCTCGAGACCGATAAGGTGGCCGTCGAGGTTCCCGCCCCTGCGGCCGGTATGCTATCTGAGATCGTTGCAGCCGAGGGCGCCACGGTGGGTCTTGGCGCCGTGCTCGCGCGCATTGCTGCGGGCGATGCGCCGGCGGCCGCCCCTGCCGCCGCGGCCGGGGGCGGTGCGGCCGCGGCTGCGCCGGCCACACCATCGGGCAGCGGCCGCACGGATGTGGAGCATGCGCCCTCTGCCAAGAAAGCCATGGCCGAAGCGGGCCTCACGCCGTCCCAGGTCGAGGGATCGGGGCGCGACGGTCGGATCATGAAAGAGGATGTGGCCCGGGCGGCCGCCCAGCCGCGTGCCAAGGCGCCGCCGCCTGCGCCTGCTCCCGCTGCCCCCTCGGCGGCCGATGATGCCGTGCGCGAGAAGCGCGTGAAGATGACACGCCTGCGCCAGACCATCGCGCGCCGCCTGAAGGAGGCCCAGAACACCGCCGCCATGCTGACCACTTATAACGAGGTGGACATGACGGCCGTGATGGAGATCCGCAAGGAGTTCAAGGAGGTCTTCGAGAAGAAGCACGGCGTGAAGCTCGGCTTCATGTCCTTCTTCGTGAAGGCCTGCACCCATGCGCTGATGGAGCTGCCTGCCGTCAATGCCGAGATCGACGGCGATGAGATCGTCTACAAGAACTACGCCCATGTGGGCGTCGCGGTCGGCACGCCCCAGGGCCTCGTGGTCCCGGTCGTGCGCGACGCCCATGCCATGAGCTTTGCCCATATCGAGAAGACCATCGCCGACTACGGCGTGAAGGCGCGCGACGGCAAGCTCTCCATGGCGGAGATGCAGGGCGGCACCTTCACGATCTCGAACGGCGGGGTTTATGGCTCGCTGATGTCGAGCCCGATCCTGAACCCGCCCCAATCGGCGATCCTCGGCATGCATAAGATCCAGGAGCGCCCGATGGTCGTCGGCGGTCAGATCGTGGTGCGCCCGATGATGTATCTCGCGCTCAGCTACGATCACCGGATCATCGATGGCAAAGAGGCCGTCACCTTCCTCGTCCGCGTGAAGGACAGCCTCGAGGATCCCCGCCGCCTGCTGATGGATCTCTGAGCCGGTTCGGGGGCGTGAGATGAGCGATCGCGCACCCCCAGGTCCTTTCGAACGCGCCATCGCGGACTGGGCGCCGGGTACCGGTCTGGCCGCGCTGCTCATGCTCTGGCTCACGCCCGCGCTGGCGGAGGGCTGGTCTTGGGCGCTGATCGCGGCCTGGATGCCGGTGCCCATCTATATGGTGCATCAGTGGGAGGAGCATGACGGAGGGCGCTTCGGTGCCTTCGTCAACAAGCTGCTCGGCGGGGAGCAACCGGTGCTGACCCCCGAAGCGATCTTCCTCATCAATGTGCCCATCGTTTGGGGGCTCACAGGCGTCGGCTTCCTCTTCGCCGTGCTGATCGGGCCGGCCTGGGGGCTTCTCGGGCTCTATGCACTGGTCACGAACGGCCTCGTCCATGTGGCGCAGGCGGTGGCGTTCCGACAGTCGAACCCTGGGCTGATCACGGCTGTCTCCCTTTTCCTCCCCATCGGGTTCTGGGGGCTCTGGCTCAACGGGGATGCCGGGATCCTCGCGCATATCGCCGCGCTGGCGGTCTCGATCGGGATCCATGCGGGCATCGTGGTCCATGCGCTGCGCCGGATGAAAGAAGAAGAGTGATGGCTTTCGAGCTTCAGATCCTCGGTCTCGCGGTGATCCTGGCGATCGTGCAGCTGGCGCTCTTCGCGGTGCCGGCCAATCTCGAGATCGGGTCGCGCTGGTTGGCAGGGCCGCGGGACGATGAGCCGCCAGCGCCTCTGTCGATGCGCACGGCGCGGCTCCAGCGCGCCTTTCTGAACCATATCGAGGGGCTGGTGCTGCATACGGCGGCCACCGTGGTGGTTGTGGCCGGCGCTGCGACGGGGCCGGTGACGGCGGCGGCGGCGACCGTCTATCTCCTCGCGCGCATCGCCTATGTGCCCTGCTACTGGACGGGCGTGCCCTGGCTGCGCTCGGCGGTCTGGGCGCTCGGGATGGCTGGCACGGTCGTCATGCTCGTTGCAGGCCTCGTTTCCGGCTGATGGGAGCGGGCGCGGGATGAAACCGGGCTCTCAGGCATCGCAGGGTTAACCGATCCTTTGCCAAGGAGTAGACCGTGCCCAAACTGCAGAGCATTCCCGGTATGAACCGGGTTCTTGAGACCGTTCCCGCCACGCTGACCAATCCCTTCTCCAAAGAGAACGGGCTTGCCCTGCTGCGCCTCGCCGCGCGCTGGCTTCACCGGGGCTGGAAGCAACTCGTCGCCTACGCTCGGCCCAAGAGCACGCGGCTCGACCGCAAGATCGTCGAGGTTCTGCTTGTCTTTCAAGCCGTTTGCTTCCTGATCGCCGCGGTCAAGGCGCCGTTTGGCGCTTTCGCCCTGCCGCCTGAGATGGCGCTCTTCCTCGCGGTACAGGCCGTCTGGGCCATCCTCGTGATGGAGGCCGTTCGCGCTGAACGCATCCTCGTGGCCATCGCCTTCTACCTGCCCCTGCTCGCCGTGACGGTCGTCGAGGCGCTGCGCTTCGGGGGCATGGTTGGCGCCGTTATGGCCCTTGAGGTGGCCATGAGCGTCATCGCTGTGGTCGTCCTCTTTACCCTCCCGCGCCGTTTCATGCGCCACAGTGTGACAAAGGGCTCCGCCTAGTGGGTTTACATTCCGCCCACGCATGAAGGATGCAGGAGACGCGACACGGCGCAGGGCAAGGGAGCTGAGCGATGGCGGATTACGACGTTGTGGTGATCGGGGGCGGCCCCGGCGGATATGTCTGCGCCATCCGGGCGGCCCAGCGGGGGTTGAAAGTGGCCTGCGTCGAAGGACGCGGAAAGCTCGGTGGCACCTGCCTTAACGTCGGCTGCATCCCGTCCAAGGCGCTGCTGCATGCCTCCGAGCTTGTCCATGAAGCCCATGGCAACTTCGCAACCATGGGCATCAAGGCGCGGGAGATCGAAGTCGATATCCCGCAGATGCTAACCTACAAGCAGAGCGCCATCGACGGGAACACCTCCGGCATCGAGTTCCTCTTCAAGAAGAACAAGGTCGACTACGTCCGCGGCTGGGGCGAGATCGTGAGCCCCACGCAGGTGCGCGTGGGCGAGCAGGTCCTCGAGACCAAGAACATCGTGATCGCCACCGGCTCGGAGCCCGCGAGCCTGAAGGGGGTCGAGGTCGATGAGAAGCGGGTTGTTACCTCCACGGGTGCGCTGGAGCTCGAGTCGGTGCCAAAGCGCATGGTCGTCATCGGCGGCGGCGTGATCGGGCTCGAGCTCGGCAGCGTCTGGCGGCGGCTCGGCTCGGAGGTGACGGTCGTAGAGTTCCTCGACCACATCATCCCCGGCAATGACGCAGAGGTGCAGCGCCAGTTCCAGAAGATCCTGACCAAGCAGGGCATCAAATTCGTGCTCGGTGCCGCGGTCCAGAGCGTCGACAAAGGCAATGCGCTGACGGTGCACTACAAGCTGCGCAAGGATGACAGCGACCATGAGGTGGAGGCCGATGTGGTGCTGCTCGCCACCGGACGCCGCCCCTATACGGCGGGGCTTGGTGCGGACTCGGTCGGCGTTGAGATGACCGACCGCGGCCAGGTGAAGACCGATCATGCCTGGCGCACGAATGTGCCGAACATCTATGCCATCGGCGATGTGATCGAGGGGCCGATGCTCGCCCATAAGGCCGAGGATGAGGGCGTGGCGGTGGCCGACACGATCGCGGGCCATCATGGTCATGTGAACTACGGTGTGATCCCTGGCGTGATCTACACCGCCCCCGAAGTGGCGAGCGTGGGCCGCACCGAGGAGCAGCTCAAAGCCGATGGGCATGCCTACCGCGTCGGCAAGTTCCCCTTTATGGCCAATGGCCGCGCCAAGGCGAACCTGGTGGCCGACGGCTTTGTGAAGATGCTCGTCGATGCCGATACGGACCGGATCCTGGGCGCGCATATCATCGGGCCCGGCGCGGGCGATCTGATCCATGAGATCTGTATGGCCATGGAGTTCGGCGCCTCGGCCGAGGACTTGGCGATGACCTGCCATGCCCATCCGACCTATTCCGAGGCGGTCCGCGAGGCAGCGCTCGCCTGTGGGCTCGGCGCAATCCACGCCTGACGCAAAAGGGCCGTCCGAGAACCGTCGCGGCAGTCGAGGCGACCACCGCAACTGCCCTGTGGCGCAAGGGGGCGGCGTGGGGTGCGAAGTCAGGACTGTTCCACCCGAGCCCGATCCGTTCCCTCGACCAGCCCTCTCAGGGCGCTAGGCTTCGCCCCGCAACAGTGCATTGGGCAACGGGAGACGGGCTATGGTGGCGCTTCTGGGCATTTCGGGCTCGCTTCGGCGGGAGAGCTTCAACACCAAACTGCTCCGCGAGGCCTCGCGTGCCTTTGGGGAGTGCCACTTCGCAATGGCGGATCTGAACCTGCCCCTCTTCAACGAAGATCTCGAGGCGGAGGGGGT
>JBCCLX010000025.1:0-18916 GCA_039026635.1 Pseudomonadota bacterium | reverse complement strand
GAGGTCAGCGTGCCGCCCCGGCGCTTCGCCGACGTTTTGGTGTTCCTCAAGCTCGGCGATGCCTGGCGCATCAATGCCAAGACCTTCCGTGTGGCCGAGGGGCCGGCGGTCTGACCCGCGACACCCAGAGGGATTGAACGATGGACGGCAGCAAGATCGACTTCGTCGAAGGCGAGCAGCGCATCCGGAACTTCAACATCAACTTCGGGCCCCAGCACCCGGCCGCCCATGGCGTGCTGCGCATGGTGCTCGAGCTCGACGGTGAGGTGGTGGAACGCACGGACCCCCATATCGGGCTCCTGCATCGCGGCACCGAGAAGCTGATGGAGAGCCGCACCTATCTCCAGAACCTGCCCTATTTCGACCGGCTCGATTATGTGGCGCCCATGAACCAGGAGCATGCCTGGTGCCTGGCGATTGAGCGGCTGACGGGCACCGAGGTGCCGCGCCGCGGCCAGCTCATCCGGGTTCTCTACAACGAAATCGGGCGCATCCTCAGCCACCTCCTCAACGTGACGACCCAGGCCATGGATGTGGGCGCGCTCACGCCGCCGCTCTGGGGCTTCGAGGAGCGTGAGAAGCTCATGGAGTTCTACGAGCGGGCCTGCGGGGCGCGCCTCCACGCAGCCTATTTCCGCCCCGGCGGCGTGCATCAGGACCTGCCGCCCGAGCTGATCGACGATATCGAGGCCTGGTGTGACCCGTTTCTGCAGACCTGCGACGACATCGAGACGCTGCTGACCGACAACCGCATCTTCAAGCAGCGCAATGTCGATATCGGCATCGTCTCGCTCGAAGAGGCTCAGGCCTGGGGTTTCTCGGGCGTCATGGTCCGCGGCTCGGGCTGGGCCTGGGATCTGCGCCGCGCCCAACCCTATGAGTGCTACAGCGAGTTCGAGTTCGGCATCCCCGTCGGCAAGAACGGCGACTGCTACGACCGCTATCTCTGCCGTATGGAGGAGATGCGCGAGAGCGTGAAGATCATGCGCCAGGCGGTGGTCAAGCTGCGCGCCTGTGAGGGGGAGCCTTTCACTGAGCGC
Source organism: Pseudomonadota bacterium (assembly GCA_039026635.1). Taxonomy (GTDB): domain Bacteria; phylum Pseudomonadota; class Alphaproteobacteria; order Rhodobacterales; family Rhodobacteraceae; genus Thermohalobaculum. The sequence goes on along the minus strand of JBCCLX010000025.1, from coordinate 17,876 downwards.
GGCAAGATCGGCCCGCCGACCCGCGGCGACATGAAGACCTCGATGGAGAGCCTGATCCACCACTTCAAGCTCTACACCGAAGGGTTCCGTGTGCCCGCCGGCGAGGTTTACGCTGCTGTCGAAGCGCCTAAGGGCGAGTTCGGCGTCTATCTCGTCTCGGACGGGTCCAACAAACCCTACCGCGCCAAGATCCGCGCGCCGGGCTACCCCCACCTCGCCGCCATGGACCACCTCTGCAAAGGCCACATGCTGGCCGACGTAAGCGCCGTCCTCGGCAGCCTCGACATCGTCTTCGGGGAGATCGACCGGTGATCGTACTTTCTCAGACCTGGCAAGAGCCTCCACCGATCTGCTTGACCCTTCAACACTGCGATTGTGGTCGTATCCTGCGCAGAATTCAGATGAAACAGCGTGAAACCGGCGTAGCGGCCTGCTTCCTACACTCTCTGAAGCTCGACGCCGCCTGCTACGACATGCGGCACGGAGAGGAGAAGTGATGGTTGATTGGCAGTCATGATGGCAGCGGCGGCGATAGGGGCGCTGACCTTAGCGAATGCGTTTCTGGTCGACCGGGCGGTCGGATGTCAGCCCCAGCCGCCGGTCTGTGAGAGGTATTGGGACAATCGGGCGTTCCTGGACCCAAAGAGCATGCCGCCGCCTCAAGGGATCGTCGATGGGGCTCGGTCAATACTCTACGGCTTTGCCTATGAATGGCACCTACGCCCCGGCAAGGATTGCGTGAGGGCGCGCGGGCACTTCGAGCGCGCAGGCGGTGTGTGGGTGATACCAGGCCGAGCATTTTGGTTCGAGTTCGACCGTCAGGAGCCCGCGCAGCACTGCCGGATGATGAGCGATAAGGCGAGCGACTGATGCTGAGACGACTTCATAGCGAGCAGCCCGAGGGGTTTGCGTTTACGCCGGCTAATCTGGCTTGGGCGGAGAAGCAGGTTCAGAAGTATCCGGAGGGGCGGCGGGCTTCGGCGATCATTCCGCTTCTCTGGCGCGCGCAGGAGCAGGAGGGCTGGCTCAGCCGTCCGGCCATCGAGGCGGTCGCCGATATGCTGGGTATGGCGCGGATCCGGGCGCTGGAGGTGGCGACCTTCTACTTCATGTTCCAGCTGCGCCCAGTGGGCTCGGTCGCGCATGTGCAGGTCTGCGGCACGCTCTCCTGCATGCTCTGCGGGGCGGAGGATCTGGTCAGCGTCTGTCAGCGCAAGATCGCGGCGGCACCCCATGCACTCTCGGCGGACGGAAAATTCTCTTGGGAGGAGGTCGAGTGCCTTGGGGCCTGCGCCAACGCCCCGATGGTCCAGATCGGTAAGGACTATTACGAGGATCTGACGGTCGAGAGCTTCGAGGGCATCCTCGACGCCTTGGCTCGCGGCGAGGTCCCGGTGCCGGGGTCTTACAAGGACCGCTTTGCCTCGGAGCCCGAGGGCGGGCGGACATCGCTGCATGCCGAGGCGCACCACAAGGCCAATGCTTCGGTGGAGATCGCCGTGACGGTGGGCGACACGATCAAGCGGATCGACGGGACCGAGCCGATCTATGCCGTCGGCGTGCTGGAAGCCGTGCCCGCGCGGCCGGAGCCCGTCACGCGCGCGCCGGAGCCGGCGCCGTCGAGGGCGCCCGAGCCCGCACCGATTGTCCAAGAGGTGACGGAAGCGCCGGCGCCCGAGGAGGCCTCGGCGGAGGCGGGCGAGACGAAGCCGGAACTCTATGAGGCCAGTCCCGAGGGGGGTGGCGACAATCTGCAGCGCATGAAGGGCGTTGGGCCGAAGCTCGAGACGACGCTTCATGAGCTCGGCGTCTACACCTTCGCGCAGATCGCCTCCTGGGGCCCGGCCGAGATCGCCTGGGTCAACACGCGGCTAAGCTTCAAGGGACGGATCGAACGGGACGACTGGGTGGGCCAGGCCAAGGCCCTGCTAGAAGAGGGAGGCTGACGATGGATGACGTGACGTCCCAGGAGCGCTCGCCTGCGGTGGAGCGGCTGCGCCGGTATGGCTGGGTCTCGACGGCTCTCGGGGCCATCGCCGCCAGCATCTGTACGGTCCTCTATTGCCTCACGGAGCACTACACGGCGATGACCGGGCTCGCGCTCGGCGGGATCGCGCTGCAGCTTGGTGCCGTGGCGCTCCTCTTCCTACCCGCCTTCTCGGCGTTTCGAACGGAGCTGCGGGAGGGGGCGGTTCGCGTCGACCGAGCGCGCGAGCGGGCCGCGATGCGAAAGCCGCCCCTCTGGGTGATCTTGGTCTTGATCGGGATGTTGGCGATCAACCTGGTGGCGGGCTTCTTGCGTGAGGCCACCTATGGCGGGAGCTTGCTCGTCTTCATGCTGGCGTTTCTCACACTCTTCAGGAACGGCTGGCCCAGCATGACGACCCCGGCGCAACAGGCGATGGGTGCCGCCGCCCTCGGCATGTTCGGGCTCATGCTCTCGATGATGCCCGGCATGATGGCCGGGGGGTATCTGGAGCGCAGTGGTGCCATCGACGTGCCCGAGGGCGTTGCCATCCTGGGCTTCACGGCACTGATGGTGATCCCTGCGTTCTTTGTCTTCTTCTCCACTGTCGCTGTCATCGGACGGGCCTCACATGCTCACTGACCAAGATCGGATCTTCACCAATCTCTATGGGATGTTCGACCGGAGCCTTGCGGGCGCCCGGACGCGCGGGCATTGGGACGGCACGGCCGGGCTGATCGCCAAGGGGCGCGACGGGATTATTGCCGAGGTGAAGGAGAGCGGGCTACGCGGGCGTGGCGGCGCGGGTTTCCCGACGGGGCTCAAATGGTCCTTCATGCCGAAGGAGAGCGACGGGCGGCCGCATTACCTTGTGGTCAATGCCGACGAGTCCGAACCTGGTACCTGCAAGGACCGGGAGATCATGCGCCATGATCCGCATACGCTGATCGAGGGTTGCTTGATCGCGGGCTTCGCGATGGGGGCCAATGCCGGCTACATCTATATCCGCGGTGAGTACATCCGCGAGAAGGAAGCGCTGCAGACGGCGATGGATGAGGCCTATGACGCAGGGCTTCTTGGTGCGAATGCCGCCGGCTCGGGCTGGGATTTCGACCTCTACCTCGTCCATGGCGCCGGCGCTTACATCTGCGGGGAAGAGACCGCGCTGATCGAGAGCCTGGAGGGCAAGAAGGGCATGCCCCGCCTGAAGCCGCCCTTCCCGGCGGGTGTGGGGCTCTATGGCTGCCCGACGACGGTCAACAATGTCGAGAGCATCGCGGTCGTGCCGACGATCCTGCGACGGAGCGCGTCCTGGTTCGCGGGCTTCGGGCGGCCGAACAACGCGGGCACCAAGATCTTCGCCATCTCGGGCCATGTGAACCGGCCCTGCGTGGTGGAAGAAGCGATGTCGATCCCCTTCAAGGAGCTGATCGACAAGCATTGCGGGGGCATGCGCGGGGGCTGGGGCAACCTTAAGGCCTATATCCCCGGCGGCTCCTCGGTGCCCTGCCTGCCGGCCAGCACGGCGGGCGAGGCGATCATGGATTTCGATTGGCTGCGCGAGCAGAAGTCGGGCCTCGGCACTGCGGCCGTCATCGTCATGGACCAGTCGACGGATATCGTGAAGGCGATCTGGCGGCTCTCGAAGTTCTACAAGCATGAGAGCTGTGGGCAGTGCACGCCCTGTCGCGAAGGCACCGGCTGGATGATGCGTGTCATGGACCGCATGGTGCGGGGTGAGGCGGAGCCGGATGAGATCGACATCCTCCTCGACGTCACCACCCGTGTGGAGGGCCATACGATCTGTGCCCTCGGCGATGCGGCGGCCTGGCCGATCCAGGGGCTGATCCGACATTTCCGGGAGGAGATCGAGGACCGCATCAAGGCGGCGAAGACCGGGCGCATGGGGGCGATGGCCGCGGAATGAGCCGAGGCTACCGCCTCCCGGCCAGCGCTCTGGCGCTTGCCCTAGCGCTTGGCGCGGCTGGCTGTGGCAAGCGACAGCCCGACACCTTGGATGCTGCGCTCGAAGCATCGCGCAAGCCGCAGGCAACGGAGCACGATGCGGCGCGCTTTCTCGTGGACTACGGCGGCTCGCAGTATCGCGTGAACGTCCGCTATGTGGAGCTGATCGACGAGAGCGTGATTGCGGTGCGCCAGGGCTCTGGCGAGGCACTCGAGGAGGCCTGGCCGCGCCTGACCCTGACCGCGGCGGAAGGCTACAGCCGCGTCCAGAACTTCGCGGACGATCAGATCGAAACCTACATCGTGGACATCGCCAAAGGGGTCCAAGCCCATGGCGGCATCTGCGAAGATGGCCAGGCCTTGGCGATGGCCACGAACGCGGATGGCGATGTGCGCACAACCTTTCGGCGCAACCGCCAAGTCTGGGTCGTCTTCGCGCTCTGCCCCGAACAGGTGCCGCAGTGAGCAAGATGCATTTGGCAGAGCTGAACATCGGTCGCTTGATCGCACCGCCGTCCGACCCCCGAGTGGCAGCGTTTGTGGACGCGCTCGACCGGGTGAACGGGCTTGGCAAGCGCATGCCGGGTTTCGTTTGGATGATGGAGGGGTCGGGCGCGCCGGGCACCGGCAATACTGAGAACCACATTGGCGATGATCCGCAGATGGTCACCAATCTTACGGTCTGGGAGGATGTGGCCTCGCTGGAGGCCTTCGTCTGGAAGACCGTGCATCGCCAGTTTTACGAACGCCGGGCCGAGTGGTTCGAGGTGCTAGGCACGATGCATTTCGTCATGTGGTGGGTGCCGGAAGGGCATCGTCCGGATCTGGCGGAGGGATTGGCCCGGCTCGAGGATTTGCGGCGCGACGGGTCGAGCACCCGCGCCTTCGGCTGGGAGGACCTGGAAGACGCGACCCTCTGGCGCGAGGCGCGCTGCGCGGAGGTGCCGGCATGATCGCTCAATTCAACATGGGGCGGTTGCGCTATGGCTGGGAGGACCCGCGGGTCGCGCCCTTCGTCAAGGCGCTCGACCGCGTCTATGCGCTGGCCGAGGCGGCGCCCGGCTATGTCTGGCACATGGATGGCGAGGCGATTGGGGCGGTGCAACGCGATCCCAGGGGCCCGCTCCGCGCCGACCCGCGGATCGCCAGCACCCTGTCGGTGTGGGAAAGCGTGGCCGCGCTCAAAGCGTTTTCGTTAGAGGGCGTTCACGGCGCCTTTGTCCGTCGCGGGCCCGATTGGTTCGAGCCGTCGGAAAGCCCGCGCCTCGTGATTTGGGACATTCCCGAGGGCAGCCGGCCGACCGTTGCCGAGGGCGTGACCCGGCTCGAGGCGCTCGAGCGGGATGGCCCGAGCGATTTTGCCTATGACTGGGCCTATGCCGAGGCCCGCGACGAGCGGCTTGAGGCAGCACGGAGACAGTCCGCATGAAGATCGTCGATATCGATGAGAAGCTCGAAGTGTCGAACGTGCTCTCTGCGGGCTCGACCTTCGCGAATGTGAACCTCTCGAACGCGCATATCGCCCGTGCCAATCTTTCGAGCAGCAAGATCGAGGCCGCGAACCTCTCTTGCCTGTTCTTTAGCGACGTCACCCTGGCGGGCGCGCGCCTGACCAATGTGAACCTTTCCAACGTCGTCATCGACGACGCCCAGATCGCGGGCATGCGCATTAATGGCGTGCTCGTCACCGAGATGCTGCAAGCCTGGCAGGCCGCGAAGGCGGCTGAGGAGGACGCATGAGCGAGCTGCGCACAATCATCATCGATGGGAGCGAGATCGAGGTCGATCCGCGCCTGACCCTGATCCAGGCCTGTGAGGAGGCCGGGATCGAGATCCCGCGCTTCTGCTATCACGAGCGCCTGTCGATCGCGGGCAACTGTCGGATGTGCCTCGTGGAGGTGGTGGGCGGGCCGCCCAAACCCGCGGCCTCCTGCGCCATGCAGGTCAAGGACATGCGCCCGGGCCGCAACGGCGAGCCGCCCGAGATCCGCACCAACAGTCCGATGGTCAAGAAGGCGCGCGAGGGGGTGATGGAATTCCTCCTCATCAACCACCCGCTCGACTGCCCGATCTGCGACCAGGGGGGTGAGTGCGACCTGCAGGACCAGGCGATGGCCTATGGCGTTGATTTCTCGCGCTTCCGCGAGCCGAAGCGGGCGGTGACCGACCCGCCGCTGGGGCCGCTGGTCGAGACGCATATGACGCGCTGCATCTCCTGCACCCGCTGTGTGCGCTTCATGACCGAGGTCGCCGGCGTGCCCGAGATGGGTCAGACAGGCCGCGGTGAGGACAGCGAGATCATCAGCTATGAGGCTGCCATCGCCGGCATGATGGGCGACGATACGGGCGCGCATTCGGATCCGACGGATTTGGTCGTCGAGACCATCCGCGCGGGGCTCTCCTCCGAGCTGCAGGGCAATATCGTCGATCTCTGCCCCGTGGGCGCGCTGACGAACAAACCTTACGCCTTCACCGCGCGGCCCTGGGAGCTGCGCAAGACCCAGAGCATCGACGTGATGGACGCCCTCGGCTCCAACGTCCGCATCGATGCCAAGGGCCGTGAGGTCATGCGCATCCTGCCCCGCAACCATGACGGGGTGAACGAGGAGTGGCTGGCCGATCGCTCCCGCTATGTCTGGGATGGTCTGCGCCGCCAGCGCCTTGACCAACCTTTTGTGCGCGTCGACGGCAAGCTGAAGCCCGCAAGCTGGGCCGAGGCCTTCGCGGCTGTGGCCGAGGCCTTTGCGAAGGATGGCAAGAAGGCGGCGGTGGCCGGCGATCTGGCGCCCGTTGAGCCGATCTTTGCGCTCAAGCAGCTGATGGATGCGGTGGGCGGCAGCTATGATTGCCGGCAGGACGGCGCCAAGCTGCCGATTGGCAACCGGTCGGGCTATGTGGGCACCGCGACCATCGCGGATATCGACGAGGCGAAAGCGATCCTGATCGTGGGCGCCAACCCGCGCACGGAAGCGCCGGTGCTGAACGCACGCCTCCGCAAGGCCTGGATGAACGGGGCCGAGGTGGCGCGCATCGCCCCCGAAGCCGATCTCACTTTCGACGTCTGTTCGATGGGCGACAGCCCGCAATCGCTGCTGGGTGAGGGGCTTGAAGGCATCAAGGGCGTGATGTCGAGCTTGCCGAACCCGATGGTGATCCTGGGGCAGGGGGCGCTCGCACGTGAGGACGGCGAGGCGGTGCTCGGCGCTGTCATGGATCTCTGCACGGCCGTTGGCGCGAAGCTCTTGGTGCTGCATCAGGCGGCGGCCCGCGTCGGCGCGATGGATCTGGGTTTCGCGACGGGCGGGGGCGTGACGGAGGCGCTGGCGGACGCGGCCTTCGTCTACAACCTGGGCGCCGATGAGATCGACATGCCAGGGGGTGCCTTCGTCGTCTACCACGGCAGCCATGGGGATCGGGGCGCGCATCGGGCGGATGTGATCCTGCCGGGGGCGACCTGGACCGAACAGCCGGCGATCTTCGTCAACACCGAGGGCCGGCCGCAGATGGCCGCGCGGGCCTCCTTCCCGCCGGGCGATGCGCGGGAGGACTGGGCGATCCTGCGCGCGCTCTCAGCGAAGCTCGGCCATCAGCTGCCCTATGACAGTCTTGAGGACCTGCGCGCCCAGCTTTTCCAGCAGCACCCGCATCTGGCGCGCATCAACCAGATCGCTGAGACGGAATGGCAGCCGGTTGCGGCGGGCTCGGCGCTTGGGACGGTGCTTGGCACGGCGCCCTTCGTGACGCCGACGGAGCACTACCTCGTCAACCCGATCACCCGGGCGAGCAAGGTGATGGCCGAATGCTCGCGTCTGGTGGCCGAGCGGAAGGCGGAGGCGGCTCTTGCCGCCGAGTGACGGCGCGCGCGGGCCCGACCGGTCCAGCCGCGGCGCCTCGCGCAATGGTCCGACAGTGCAGCGCCCGGGCACTCGCACCGCCCGCGGCGCGGAGGCTCACAGCACTGAGAGCGCCGATCTCTCACCGAGACCGCGTCGGGCCCGCGAGGACTCTGCGGCAGAAACGCTGGAGCGCCCGCGCCGTGAGACCGTGCCGATGGCGGCGGCGCCAAGCGGGCAGGGACCTGCCGAACAGGGGCCCGTGGCGCGCCAGCGCTTGGCCACGGGGCATGGCAGCCATGTCTATCGCGTCGAGATCTATCGTGAGGGCATGATCTCTTCGCTGATCCTGGGCGCCGCCAAGCTCAACGCCGCCCGCTTTACCGATTTTCTCAACGAGTTCGCGCAGAAGGGGTGGCGCGTGGTCTCATTGGAGAAGGACACCCGGCGCATGCTGCTTTTCTTCACCCGTGAGGCCTATGTCGTGGTGTTCGAGCGGCCGGTTTCGGGATCCACGTCTGGATCGGCCATTGGGGCGTCGGCGAACCAAGCGCTGGGACCAGGATCTGGGCCCGCTTCCGGGGGCGGCTAGAGGTAAGCATGCGACGTCTCGGCCCGACCGTTCCTGCCGCATCCGGCAGGCGTTTACTGCGACAGCCAAACGGGCTATCGCAGGTTCCAAAGAGAAACGCGGACAAAGACCGCGCGACGAGTGAAGAGACGGGATAAAGCATGTTTGGCGACGTCTTCCTCGAGTTTCTCATCATCCTCGTGCAGTGCCTGGTGGTGGTGTCGGGCGTGCTCGTGAGCCTCGCCTTTTTGCTCTACATGGACCGCAAGGTCTGGGCCGCCGTGCAGCTGCGCCGTGGGCCGAATGTCGTGGGGCCCTATGGCCTCCTGCAGAGCTTCGCGGATTTCGGCAAATTCGTGCTGAAGGAGATCATCGTCCCTGCCGGTGCGGACAAAACGGTGTTTCTGCTGGCCCCGCTGATCACCTTCGTGCTCGCCGCCATCGCCTGGGTCGTCATCCCCTTTGCGGATGGATGGGTGATTTCGGATCTCAACGTCGGCGTGCTCTACATCTTCGCGATCAGCTCGCTCGGCGTCTATGGCATCATCATGGGCGGCTGGGCGTCGAACTCGAAGTACCCCTTCCTCGGCTCGCTCCGCTCGGCGGCTCAGATGGTGTCCTACGAGGTCTCGATCGGGCTCATCATCATCGGCGTGCTGATCTCCACGGGCTCGCTCAATCTCTCAGAGATCGTGCGCGCGCAGGATGGCGCCTACGGGTTCCTCTCCTGGTACTGGCTGCCGCATTTGCCGATGGTGGTGCTGTTCTTCGTCAGCGCGCTGGCTGAGACGAACCGTCCGCCTTTCGACCTGCCGGAAGCGGAGTCCGAGCTCGTTGCCGGCTATCAGGTGGAGTACTCCTCGACGCCCTATCTGCTCTTTATGATCGGCGAGTACATGAACATCCTGCTCATGTGCGCGCTGATCTCGATCCTGTTCTTCGGCGGCTGGCTCTCACCGCTGCCGTTCTTGCCGGACGGGATCCTCTGGATGGTCATCAAGATGGTGATCTTCTTCTTCCTCTTCGCGATGGTGAAAGCCGTGGTGCCGCGCTATCGCTACGATCAGCTGATGCGTCTCGGCTGGAAGGTCTTTCTGCCGCTCTCTCTAGCCTGGGTGGTGATCACTGCGATCCTCACCCGCCTCGATGTCGTGGGCTATGCCCGCTTCGCCGAGATCGCCACCGGAGCCTGATATGCAGCTATCCGCGATCCCCTTCGATCGGGCGCTTCGCTACTTCCTGCTGGCCGATATGTGGGCCGGTATGAAGATCGGTTTTCGCTATTTGATGAAGCCCAAGGCGACGCTCAACTACCCGCATGAGAAGGGCAAGCTGAGCCCGCGCTTCCGCGGTGAGCTGGCGCTGCGGCGCTATCCGAATGGCGAGGAGCGCTGTATCGCCTGCAAGCTCTGCGAGGCGATCTGCCCGGCTCAGGCCATCACCATCGATGCCGAGCCCCGCGCGGACGGCTCGCGCCGCACCCAGCGCTTCGACATCGACATGACGAAATGCATCTACTGCGGCTTCTGCCAGGAGAGCTGCCCCGTCGACAGCATCGTGCTCGGCCCGCATTTCGAATTCACGACCGAGACGCGCGAGGAACTCTACTACAACAAAGAGAAGCTCCTCGATAACGGCGCCCGCTGGGAACGCCAGATCGCCCGCAACATCGAACTCGACGCACCGTATCGGTAGGTCGCTATGGGAGCGGACGGCGTACATGCTTTCAGCGACGACGACGGCGCCGAGTTCCTTGATGAGCTCGTGGAAGAAGGCCCTGAGTATTTTCTTAAGTTGCTGACTGCGGCGGCCGAGACCGATTGCGCCAGAGAGGTCGATTACAGCTTGGGACCAAAGGGCATGGCTGCCGCCGAGCTAACCGCCATTGCGTTGGGAGCGGCAGGCACCGACCGCCAGGCTCGCATTGCGACCGAGATCCTGGTGTTCGAAAGAGACGCGGTTCGAGATCTCTTGCCCACTATCCGTTCACTTCCGGACGTCGATAAGATGGCGGAGGCGGCTGTGAGAAGGGTCCGGGCTGAACCGTCTCACCTGGCAAAGATGTGGTTCATGCGCGAGGAGACGAAGGTGGAATGGCTCGCCTATACCGACGATCTTCTGGCGCGGATCGCAAAGGGCGCGCCAACATGAATGAGAACACCGAGAAGTACAGCGCCTGCTGCAAGGCGCGCGCTCGCCGGGGGAACGGATGACGCTTGCGGCTTTCGCCTTTTATGTGTTTGCGGCCGTGACCGTGACGTCGGGGTTGCTTGTGGTCGTCGCACGGAACCCGGTGCATTCGGTGCTCTGGCTTATCCTCGCCTTTTTCTCCTCCGCCGGGCTCATGGTGCTCTTGGGCGCCGAGTTCATCGCGATGTTGCTGATCATCGTCTACGTCGGCGCGGTCGCTGTGCTCTTCCTCTTTGTCGTCATGATGCTGGACGTCGATTTCGCGGCGCTGAAGCAGGGGATGTCGAAGTACCTCCCCGTGGGCGCGCTGATCGGCGCCGTGCTGATCGTCGAGCTTGGCCTCGTGCTCGGCAATTGGGTCTTCGCAGAGAGCGCCGCCGAGGTGCGCCAGGCCGCGATCCCGGCGCCGGAGGATGTGAACAACTCGAAGGCTCTCGGGATGATCCTCTATGACCGGTTCTTCTATATGTTCCAGGTCTCCGGCCTCGTGCTGCTGGTCGCCATGATCGGCGCCATCGTGCTGACGCTGCGCAGCCGTGAGGGTGTGAAGAAGCAGGACGTGTTGGCCCAGCTCTACCGCACGCGCGAACAGTCGGTGGAAATCCGAGACGTCAAGCCGGGGGAGGGCGTGTGATGGACGGTGCCGACGCCCCCATCGTTTCCAGCGCCCCGATCGCTGGTGTTGGGCTCGAGGCCTATCTGACCGTCGCCGCCGTCCTCTTCGTGATCGGCATCTTCGGCATCTTCCTCAACCGTAAGAACGTGATCGTCATCCTGATGTCGATCGAGCTGATGCTTCTGGCGGTGAACATCAATCTGGTGGCCTTCTCCGCCCATCTCGGCGATCTGGTGGGACAGGTCTTCACGCTCTTCGTTCTCACCGTCGCCGCCGCCGAGGCCGCCATCGGGCTCGCGATCTTGGTCTGCTTCTTCCGCAACCGCGGCACGATCGCGGTGGAAGACGTCAATGTCATGAAAGGCTGAGGCCCATGTACTCCGCCATCCTCCTGCTGCCGCTTCTCGGTGCGCTGATCGCGGGCTTTCTGCATCGCTCCACGGGCGAGCGGGCGGCGATGGTGATCACGACGGGGATCCTCTTCGTCTGTGCAGCACTCTCCTGGTTTGCCTTTCTGACCTATGAGCCGGGCGTGGCCGATCGGGTGACGCTGATGCGCTGGATCGGGTCGGGCGATCTGCAGGTCGATTGGGCGATCAGGGTCGATCAGCTGACCCATGTGATGCTGGTCGTGGTCACCTCGGTCTCCGCCCTCGTGCACTGCTACTCCATCGGCTACATGGAGGAGGATGAGGGGAAACCGCGCTTCTTCGCCTATCTCTCCTTCTTCACCTTCGCGATGCTCGCGCTGGTGACGGGCGACAACCTGCTCCAGATCTTTTTCGGCTGGGAGGGTGTGGGCGTCGCGAGCTATCTGCTCATCGGCTTCTACTACAAGAAGAATTCCGCCAATGCCGCGGCCATGAAGGCCTTCATCGTCAACCGCGTGGGCGATTTCGGCTTCCTGCTGGCGATGTTCCTCATCTTCGGGCTGGTCGGCTCCATCGGGCTCGAGGATGTGTTTGCTGCGGCCCCCGAACTGGCTGAGACCTCGGTGCCCTTCCTCTGGATGGAGGTGAGCGCGATCGAGTGCATTGCGATCCTTCTCTTCATCGGCGCCTGCGGAAAATCGGCTCAGCTCTTCCTGCACACCTGGCTGCCGGATGCGATGGAGGGGCCCACGCCCGTCTCCGCCCTGATCCATGCGGCAACCATGGTCACGGCCGGGGTCTTCCTCGTCTGCCGCATGTCGCCGCTGCTCGAGTTTGCGCCGACCGCGCTCTCGATCATCACGGTCGTTGGCGCTTCGACGGCCTTCTTCGCGGCGACCGTGGGCTTGGTGCAGAACGACATCAAGCGGGTGATCGCCTATTCGACCTGCTCGCAGCTCGGCTACATGTTCGCCGCCGCCGGCGTAGGCGCCTATGAGGCGGCGATGTTCCACCTCTTCACCCATGCCTTCTTTAAGGCGCTCCTGTTCCTTGGCGCAGGCTCTGTGATCCACGCGATGCATCATGAGCAGGACATGCGGAAGATGGGCGGGCTGAAGGACAAGCTGCCGATCACCTATACGGTGATGTTGATCGGGACCCTCGCCATCACGGGTGTGGGCATCCCGCTTCTTTATGTGCTGCACACGCCGATCGGCTTTGCGGGCTTCATCTCCAAGGACGTGATCATTGAGACGACCTATGCCGCGGGCTCGGGGCAGGGCATGTATGCCTTCACGCTCCTGGTGCTGGCGGCCGCGATGACCTCCTTCTACTCCTGGCGTCTCATCTTCATGACCTTCTGGGGCGAGACACGGGCGGATCATCATACCTACGACCATGCGCATGAGAGCCCGAACGTCATGCTCTGGCCGCTCTATCCGCTGGCCATCGGTGCGATCTTTGCGGGCATCGAGTTCTACCCGGATTTCGTGGGCGAGTATGAGAGCGCGTTCTGGGCCGCCTCAATCTACAACAATGTCGCCGAGGGGCAGAAGACGATCCTCGAGGCCGCGCATTACGTGCCGACCATCGTCAAGCTCGCGCCGTTTTTCGCGATGCTCTTCGGGCTCTGGCTCGCCTATCGCTTCTACGTGCTGCGCCCGGATCTGCCGGGTAAGCTCGCGGCGCGCCACCACGGGCTTTACCACTTCCTCCTCAACAAGTGGTACTTCGACGAACTCTACGATTTCATCTTCATCCGCCCCGCCATGTGGCTCGGCCGCACACTCTGGAAGCGGGGTGACGGCAAGACGATCGATGGGGCGATCAATGGGCTCGCCTTTGGGATCATCCCGCGGCTCGTCTCCACCGCTGGGCGGGCGCAGTCGGGCTACATCTTCCACTATGCCTTCGCGATGCTGATCGGCGTCTCGCTGCTCGTCACCTGGTTCGCCGTGCGGGGGTCTTCCTGATGGCTGAGATGCCACTCCTGACGCTGGTCACCTTCGTCCCGCTGATCGGCGCGTTGATCCTGGTTCTGTTCTTGCGAGGCGATGACGAGGCCGCGGGGCGCAATGCCAAGAACCTCGGGCTCTTGGTCACGACCTTCACCTTCGCGCTCTCGGTCCCGCTCCTGACGGGCTTTGACCCGACGAACCCTGGGTTCCAGTTCGTGGAGGAGGGCGTCTGGCTCGGCGGCCTGACCTATAAGCTCGGTGTCGACGGGCTCTCGCTGCCCTTCTTGATGCTGACGACCTTCTTCATGCCGCTGGTGATCGCCGCCTCTTGGGGCGTGACGCATCGTGTGAAGGAATACATCGCCGCCTTCCTTGTGCTCGAGACCCTGATCATCGGCGTGTTCACCTCGCTCGACATGATCCTGTTCTACCTGTTCTTCGAGGGCGGCCTGATCCCGATGTTCCTGATCATCGGCATCTGGGGCGGCAAGGAGCGGGTCTACGCGGCCTTCAAGTTCTTCCTCTACACGCTGCTCGGGTCGCTCCTGATGCTCGTGGCGATGATCTACATGTACTACGACGCGGGCACGACGGATATTCCGAGCCTGCTCAACCACCAGTTCAGCTACGAGACCGTGGAGCTGATGGGTTGGGAGATCATCGGCGGCGCTCAGGTCCTCATGTGGCTCGCCTTCTTCGCCAGCTTCGCCGTGAAGATGCCCATGTGGCCGGTCCATACCTGGCTGCCGGACGCGCATGTGCAGGCGCCGACGGCCGGCTCCGTGGTGCTCGCGGCGATCCTCCTCAAGATGGGTGGCTACGGCTTCCTGCGCTTCTCGCTGCCGATGTTCCCGGTCGCCTCCGAGCTCTTGCAGGATTTCGTGTTCCTGCTCAGCGTCATTGCGATCATCTACACTTCGCTCGTCGCGCTGATGCAGGAGGACATCAAGAAGCTCGTCGCCTACTCCTCGGTGGCGCATATGGGCTTCGTCACCCTCGGGATCTTCGCCGGCAACCAGCAGGGCGTCGACGGCGCGATGTTCCAGATGATCAGCCACGGCTTCATCTCGGGCGCGCTGTTCCTGCTGGTCGGTGTCGTCTACGACCGGATGCACACGCGCGAGATCGAGGCCTATGGGGGCCTGGCGCAGCGCATGCCGATCTACGCTCTCGTGATGATGCTGTTCACCATGGGCAACGTCGGGCTCCCGGGCACTTCGGGCTTTGTGGGCGAGTTTCTGACCATGGCGGGCGCCTTCCAGGAGAGCACCTGGGCCGTCTTCGGCGCGGCTTTCGGTGTGATCCTTTCCGCAGGCTATGCGCTTTGGCTCTACCGCCGCGTGGTCTTCGGCCCGCTCATCAAACAGTCGCTCCAGTCGATCACCGATATGAATGCCCGCGAGAAGGCGATCATCGCGCCGCTCGTGGTCCTTACGCTGCTCTTCGGCGTCTACCCCTCCCTCGCGCTCGACTTCTTCGGACCCACCGTCGAGGCGATGCTCGAGAACGTGGATGCCGCCCAGGAGGCCGCGGCCGACCTGATCAAGATCGCGGAGAACTGAGATGGACGCCGCCACCACTGCAGAGTTCATGATCGTCCTGCCCGAGATCATTATGGCGACGGGCGCGATGACGCTCTTGATGCTCGGGGCCTATGGCGGTGGGGACGCGCAGAACCGTACCATCACCTATGGTGCCGCGCTCCTGATGCTGCTGGTGGCGGCCAGTGTCGCCACATCGGGCGGCGGTGAGACCATCGTTTTCCACGGCGCCTTTATCGACGACGCCTTCGGCCGCTTTGCCAAGATCCTGATCCTAATCGCCTCGGCGCTTCTGCTGCTGATCGGGCAGGACTATCTCGAGAAGCGCGGGATCATGCGCTTCGAGTACCCCGTCCTGATCGTGCTCGCGACGCTCGGCATGTTGCTGATGGTCTCGTCCGGCTCGCTGATCGCGCTCTATGTCGGCCTCGAGCTGCAGTCGCTGGCGCTCTATGTGGTCGCCGCCATCAATCGAGACAGCGTGCGCTCCACCGAGGCGGGTCTCAAGTACTTCGTGCTCGGCGCGCTCTCCTCGGGCCTCCTCCTCTATGGCGCCTCGCTCGTCTATGGCTACACGGGCTCCACCCAATTCTCGGTGATCGCCGAGGTCGTGGCGGCTGAGGGCGTCTCCCTGGGCCTGACCTTCGGCCTTGTCTTCCTCTGTGCCGCCATGGCCTTCAAGGTCTCGGCTGCGCCCTTCCACATGTGGACGCCGGACGTCTACGAGGGCTCGCCGACGCCTGTCACCGCCTTCTTCGCCACCGCACCGAAAGTGGCCTCCGGCGTCCTCTTCGCCCGGCTTCTGTATGAAGGCTTCGGCGATGCGGTGCCGGCCTGGTCGCAGATCCTGGTCTTTATCGCGGTCGCCTCGATGTTCCTCGGTGCCGTCGCCGCGATCGGACAGACGAACCTGAAGCGCTTACTCGCCTACAGCTCGATTGGGCACATGGGCTATGCGCTCGTCGGCCTCGCCTCCGGCACACCCCAGGGGGCCGAGGCACTGCTGCTCTATCTCTCGATCTATGTGGTGATGAACCTCGGGACCTTCGCCTTCGTCCTCTCCATGGAGCGGGACGGGCAGCCGACGGCCCAGGTGTCCGATCTTGCCGGCCTCTCCGAGCGGGCACCGGCCCATGCCCTTGGCCTTGCCGTCCTGATGCTGAGCCTCGCGGGCCTGCCCCCGATGGTGGGCTTTTTCGCCAAGTTCTACGTGTTCAAAGCCGCCGTCGACGCCGGTCTCGCGGGCCTCGCCGTGGCTGGCGCCATCGCGTCGGTGATCAGTGCCTACTACTATCTGAACATCGTGCGGCTGATGTATCTCGCCGAACCCGGCGAGAGGCTGGAGCTCAACGGCGCGACGCTGCAGCACGGGACACTGGCCGTAGCCTCTGTGCTGATGGCGGCGGGCTGGCTGCCCTTCCTCGGCGGCTTTGGGATGACCGAGATGGCCAGTGAGGCGGCGGCCTCGCTCCTGCGGTGACGCTGGGCGACGGGACACCGGTCCACCATCACGCAGAGATCGACAGCACCAATGCCGAGGCCGCGCGCTTGGCCGCCAGCGGCGCGGGCCCGCTATGGGTGTTGGCCGACCGTCAGACCAAAGGGCGTGCGCGTCGGGGCCGGTCCTGGTCCTCCCTTGATGGCAACCTCTTCGCCAGCTACCTCTGCCGCCCCAACACAGCTCCCGAACGCGCGGCACTCGCCACCTTCGCCACGAGCCTTGCGGTCGCTGATCTCGCCACGTCGCTCCTCGGCGGCCAGGAGGCGCGGATCACGCTCAAATGGCCCAATGACGTGCATATCGACGGGCGCAAGGCTGCGGGCATCCTGCTCGAGAGCAGCGCGGGCCGCGATGGCCGGATCGGCTGGCTGGTGATCGGCATCGGTATCAACCTTGTGGCCACGCCCCCCGATGCCGATATTCGCACCGGCGGCGACCGCCCGATCAGCATCGCTGGGGCAGGGGGCGCGGTCGCCACGCCGCTACAGGCGCTTCGCGTCTTAAGCCCTGCGCTGACCCGCTGGCTCGGGCGCCTCGAGGTCGAAGGATTTGCGCCCATCCGCCGGTCCTGGCTGGCTCGCGCGGCGCGGCGTGGAAAGCTCATCGGCGCAGGGCTTGCCGCCGAACGCCTCGAAGGGATCTTCGAGGATGTGGACGAAACAGGCGCACTCGTGCTTAAGACAGCCGACGGCGCGCTCCGGCAGATCCCGGCCGCCGATATCTACTTCCCGGACTGAGAGCGCCATGCTGCTCGCCATCGACGTTGGCAATACAAATACTGTCTTCGCGGTCTTCCGCGATGGCACGCCCGCCGGCGAATGGCGCTGCAACACCGAGCGGGTGCGCACGGCGGACCAGTATTATGTCTGGCTCAGCCAGCTGATGGAGCACGGCGGCCTCAGCCCGCGTGAGATCCGCAATGTCGTGATCTCCAATGTCGCGCCTGACACGCTCTTCAATCTCCGTGTGCTCTGCGATCGCTACTTTGACACGCGCCCCCTCGTTGTCGGCAAGCCGGAGTGCGATCTGCCCGTGCCGGTGCGCGTCGACAATCCCTCCGAGGTCGGCGGCGACCGGCTGGTCAATACGGTCGCGGCCCATAATCGCCATGGGGGCAACCTGATCGTCGTCGATTTCGGCACTGCGACCACCTTCGACGTGGTGGCCGAGGATGGCGCCTATGAGGGCGGCGTGATCGCGCCTGGCGTCAATCTCTCGCTGGATGCGCTGCACGGTGCGGCCGCTCATCTGCCGCGTATCGATGTGACCAAACCGCAGGCTGTGCTCGGCCGGAACACGGTCGCCTGCATGCAGTCGGGCATCTATTGGGGCTATGTGGGTCTCATCGAAGGGATCTGCGCACG